>CAJTLR010000204.1 GCA_910577185.1 uncultured Acetatifactor sp. | reverse complement strand
GCATAAAAACAGGATTTTCAATAAGCTCAAGGATATGGGATGCAGGCCCAAGCTGGTGAATGTGATGATGTAAGGCGCACGAGAGGAACTTTTATGAGTGCCCTTTCGAATAAAAGTTCCTCTCATTACAGGTGTGCCGAAGTGACTTTACCCTTTAGTGCCATCGCGCAGCGATTTAAAATAGGAGGTAGAACGTATGTCAGAGAGAGAATGTAACAACAGCAGCTGTGACAAGTCAAGCTGTGAGGGCTGTCCCAGCAGGCAGCAGCCCCAGAGCTTCCAAGTGGAGGCTAACGAGTACAGTTGTATCCGTCGGGTGATCGGCGTGGTCAGCGGCAAGGGCGGCGTGGGAAAGTCAATGGTGACGGCTTCCCTGGCCAATTATCTTGCTTCAAAGGGCTATAAGGTGGGAATCCTGGACGCAGATATTACAGGACCTTCCATCCCCAAGATGTACGGAGTTCACGGTCCTGCGGAAGCTACGGAGGAGGAAGGAATCACA
>CAJTLR010000203.1:268-508 GCA_910577185.1 uncultured Acetatifactor sp. | reverse complement strand
TATTTTCCCCGGACCGTCCCCAGACCCCTTTTAAAAACCCTCTGGCATACATTATCTTAAATTTTGTTGGAACTTTGTTGGAACGCACCCTTTTTCAATCCTTGGCACACTCCCTTTTTTACAGTCAAAAAATCTTCCCCACGTCTAAATCTTCAGTAAAAAAATGACAGCAAAAAAATACGGACTTTCAAAAAAGCCCGTATTTTCAAGGAAAAATCGGCGTGACAGGATTTGAACCTG
>CAJTLR010000203.1:0-248 GCA_910577185.1 uncultured Acetatifactor sp. | reverse complement strand
CTTCTACGTCCCGAACAAAGTGCCCGCCCCTAAAAAGCACCTATACGTCCATTTTCCCCCATGGTATACATCTATATACCCTTGGATACGTCTACTTTTACCCTGTCCACACCTATATCTGGCACTTTTTCAAACTTTTGTTGGAACTTTGTTGGCCCTCTCCAAAAATTATTGCATATCTTAGACTTCATGCGCTGGCTGTTGCCTTTGTCAATGTTTACTTATTTTAAATACTGTAGCATAGAACC
>CAJTLR010000202.1 GCA_910577185.1 uncultured Acetatifactor sp. | reverse complement strand
GGGGGAATAGGCGTTCATTTCATACGGTAATATACCATAATTCTGTGCGCCCCTGCGCACATGGGATCAGAAGCCGAAACAGTGTCTTTCTGTTTCGGTATTATGCCATAAATTTCACATATTTCAACCTCTCTGAAATACCGATAAATTCAGAAAAATTCAAAATATAAGTCCTTGTAAATCTCCAAGAATACGTGTCAATTAGTAACAAATCAGTATCATGTTTTTAGTTGTGGAAAGCCGCCTATATGCTGTTGTATACGGCTATTCCGTCCACCTTCAGGGCAAATTTCCGCTGAACGGCCATAGTTTCATTCCTGGAATTCTTCCCATACAGCCCGTACACTGCCTGGGCATGTCCAAGAATTTCATTGCAGCGCGTCTGCCACCACTTTACCACATGGCCGGAGGAACCCACCACAAATCATAGAGCCAAAGGCGGCTTTACCCTCCATTTAGGAGGGGCTAACCCCTCCGGACGAAAGAAAGGAGGGCGATGCCAATGTATGTT
>CAJTLR010000201.1 GCA_910577185.1 uncultured Acetatifactor sp. | reverse complement strand
TGCATCCAATTCAGGCGAACTTGTTGTTACACTTGATTCAGTTTGGGGAAAATATTATGCAAGTGTTTTTAAGGGTGCTGACGGTAATTCTATTGAAGATACCGACTGCAACGACCATATTCTGTATGCGTATGGAAAGGCTCTTGGACAGCTTCATATGTTATCCGCTGAATATTCCCCTAAAATTAGAAAATGGACATATCGTGATGTCCTGCTATGGATTGGGAAAACGCTGGGAAAATACCATGCTCCCAACAAAATGCTGGTTGAGGTGGCGGAAGTTAAGCAAGCGTTGGACTTACTTCCTCAGACAAATGATTCTTTTGGATTGGTTCATTACGATTTTGAGCCAGATAATGTATTTTGGGATGAAACCAGGCAATGCTGCACAGTAATTGACTTTGAAGATGGTATGTATCACTTCTTTTTGCTTGATTTGGAACAGGCTCTGGATGCATTGCTGGAGAATATTCCGGCAGACAGGAAATTAATCGCAAAAACTACTTTTCTGCGAGGGTATCA
>CAJTLR010000200.1 GCA_910577185.1 uncultured Acetatifactor sp. | reverse complement strand
CTCAGCCCTTTTTGTCTGTCGCTTCGGATATCCATCCACTGTGCTCCTTTCATTTCCTGACTCCCTTTCCGGGCTCTTTTTCGCCCTGATTGGGAGTCTATCTTTTTCCCTTCACCTCCGCCACAAAACTACATTTTTTCCTCGGCGTTTTTTTACATTTTATCATTGGCGCTGACAGCAGGAGGACAACACCCGCTGGCTGGAAATCATCAAGGACTATGCGGACATTCAGGAGTTGGACGCTGTGACGCTGAACCGGCTTGTGCAGAAGATCGTCATTCATGAGGACATAGATAGTGATACCACCCGGCAAACTGTGGAGATTCATTTCAACTTCAACAATCAGGCGGACAAGCGCCGGATTGTGCGAGAAAAGTAACTGAATACCGCCTTTTTCGCCTGGAGAGCAGGGGAATCAAGGGTAAACCGTAAGGGTCATGGCGGGCGGCGGTGTTGCCCTGATCGGTATGCAGCTCATCCCCCTGCTGGCGAACCTGTTCGGCTAAGAGGACGTAGCCAATGCTGAACATCCTCGACATAATCAC
>CAJTLR010000199.1 GCA_910577185.1 uncultured Acetatifactor sp. | reverse complement strand
ATGCGGGACATGATGTCCGTGATTCTGGAAGATGTACTGGATGAAGAGCTGGATGAGGAACTCGGCTACTCAAAGTACGATTACCGGAACAAGGACACTGACAACAGCCGCAACGGACATTCCAAAAAGACCATGCACACCAGCTATGGAGATATGGATGTTGCAATCCCGCGCGACCGGAACGGTGAGTATGAGCCCCAGCTCATTAAAAAATACCAGAATACCGTGACGCAGGATATGGAGGAAAAGATTCTTTCCATGTATGCAAAAGGCATGACAACCAGCGACATAGAATCCCACATGAAGGAACTCTACGACATGGATATATCCGACAGCACGGTCAGCCGGATTACGGACAAGATACTTCCCATCGTCAGGGAATGGCAGGAACGCCCGCTGGAAGAAGTCTATGCGGTCGTATTTATGGATGCCATCCATTACCATGTCCGTAGCGAGGGGCGCATAGTAAAGCGTGCCGTCTACATTGCATTAGGGATTGACATGAACGGGAAGAAGGACGTGCTGGGGATGTATGTTGGCGAAAATGAAAGCGCCAAATTCTGGCTTTCCATCATGAATGGC
>CAJTLR010000198.1 GCA_910577185.1 uncultured Acetatifactor sp. | reverse complement strand
ACTGGATGTGCCGGTTGAGGGAACTGTCTGCGTTGCAGGAGAGGATATTCTGCAAAGGGGATTAAATGCACATCGAAAGGATCATGTTTCACTGGTCTTTCAAAATTATAATCTGATCGACTATTTAACGCCGGTTGAAAATGTAAAGTTAGGTGGGAAAGCCGATGCGGAAGAATTGCTGGCGCAGATGGGCATTGATGAGGCGCAGCGGAAAAGAAATGTGATGCAGTTGTCCGGAGGCCAACAGCAGAGGGTAGCCATTGCAAGGGCATTGGCAAGCAAGGCGCCCATCCTGTTAGCGGATGAACCGACAGGAAATTTGGACGAGGATACTGCGAATGAGATCATATCCATTTTCAGAAACTGGCTCATGAACAGGAAAAATGTGTGGTTGTTGTTACTCACAGCAGGGAACTGGCAGAGCAGGCGGATATCGTCCTGCGGTTAAAGAAAGGGAAAATCGCAGACGACACAGACATCGGGGAAAATTAGATACGATTGTGAGGAACATGGATGGTAGCAGGTGGCAGAAATGTCAGGATGAACAGGCAGCAGATGGAGAGCAGAAGAAAAAAACAACAGA
>CAJTLR010000197.1 GCA_910577185.1 uncultured Acetatifactor sp. | reverse complement strand
GTCTGTCAAATTGTGCGGCTTACATTGAATTGTGTCAACCCCTTTTGTGATATTTATTCTAAATTAGGAAGCTATACTTCCCCTTATACATCTTTATTATACCATAATTTTGTGCGCATCAGCGCACATGGAATCAGAAGCCGAAACAGTGTCTTTCTGTTTCGGTATTATACCATGATTTCAAACCAATCATGGTATTTATGGCCATTCGGCCTCTTTCTTTCACGAATAAGCACATTATACCATGATTTCAAACCAAAATCATGGTATTCATGGCCATTCGGTCTCTTCCTTTCACGAATAAGCACATTATACCACACACCAGCACGTTTTCAATATGGTATCATGTCGAAATTTATGTTATCTTTCTGTAGCTTTCTGTATCGGCTTGTAGATTTAAGCGACAGACAGGCAAAGACAAACGGCGAAAACCATTGAAAATCGAGGGCACTGAAAAACTCCCACTTTTTTGGCGGGAGTTTTCTCTTTTCTATATATCTTCAATCGGTCATTAATCTTAATGCTTTTTTGATATGCCGTATACAGTGATGTCTATCTCTGGAAGAGCTAAAGTTTTTTGCTCTTTATCTGATATAAC
>CAJTLR010000196.1 GCA_910577185.1 uncultured Acetatifactor sp. | reverse complement strand
CATATAGATATTAAGCCGATATACAGCGAGGATATATGCCATAAACACAGAAAAATGGCTCCTATGCCCTGTCTGCGGTAACAAAACACAATTAAAAGTGCGGGAAGATTGAAAGGGGCTATCCCAAAGTTTGTGTAAACCTTCAAACTGATGTAAGATCGAATTACTCAGTTTGGAGGTTTTATTATGGCAAGAAAAACGAAAGCCCACAAAAAGCAGCAATGAGGGAAATGATGCGCAGCTATCTCAAAGACAATGACATCAACATTAAAAACGGAACAGATGTCAATGCCGTCATGCGGGACATGATGTCCGTTATTCTGGAAGATGTACTATCTTTCAGCATGGTCTTCTGTGTGCTGTTACTCATGCTCTCATTGTTCGTGCCGTCGTCTTTGAAAAGCCTTTTCTTCCATTTTTCAGTGCCTGCATAATGCCTTTCCACGATTATTTTTGTGGGTGGGTTCGGGTGGTTCTATGTTGTGTGTTGCTGTCTTTGCTCATAAATCTGCTCCTTTACAATATAATAGAGCGCATAAAATTGTTTTCTATACGCTCTAACGCTATGTTACTATTTTGTTGTGATTCGGTAATTGATGT
>CAJTLR010000195.1 GCA_910577185.1 uncultured Acetatifactor sp. | reverse complement strand
CACTGCCCCGTTAGCTGACCCGATGAGCCGTTGGGATACTCTCTCCACTGAGGAAAAGCATACCCTGGCCGCTACGATGATTAACGTGGTATATGTGTCAGACAAGGACGGAATCAGCATTGATTTTAGTATTTAACCGTGAAGGGGTTCCTTGAATTTGTGACGAAAAATGATTGAACACCGTGAAATAATCATCTTTTGAGATTGCAAGTTTAGGGAATCCAAAATAATAGCTAAAGTGTGTAAATAGGTGTCCCCGTGGCGAAAGTAATACCACGCCCGCCGGTGATCTCGTCCATGTAACGGCATTTGCCGTACATATCGCTGGATTTCTGCGCGTCCGTCTGAGCGATGCCCGCCACACGGCTCATTTTTGTGTGTAAAAAGAGGTTCTTAAAGCTGTGCGCCTCGTCTACAAACAGCCGGTCAACGCCTAATTCCTCAAACGTGACCACGCTGTCCTTTTTCTCTTTTGCCGCCAGCTTTTCCAGCTTGGCCTCCAGTTTTTTCTTGGTTTTCTCCATCTGCTTGACGGTAAAGTTGTCTCCATCCTCCTCCTTTGCTTCACGGATGGCAGTAACAATTTCGTCAATCTGGTCCTCAATC
>CAJTLR010000194.1 GCA_910577185.1 uncultured Acetatifactor sp. | reverse complement strand
CGGAAGAACCATACTAACAAAGGAGGTGTTTATCATGGCAACTTCAAGTATCACAAAGAATTTTGTCATTTCCGGCAAGGAACAGGTGGAGATGTTCATCAATGCGATTGAAGAATCTGCCAAGAACCGTCCTGTGCGTACTCCTGTGGCTGCAAGGCAGATCAAAGGGGAAGAGGAACTGAGAAAATTCATGAAAGAATGGGAGAAAGCGAATGCAGATCAATGATAAGTTTTTTTATATCAACATTCGTGATTATCTGGCATTAGGAAATGATGATAAAGCCGGAGAGCCAATGCTTGCCAGAGTGCTTTCCGGTTTTTCCTGTCCGAAGAATCAGGATGTGGCGAATTTTTTAAAGAAGAACGCGGTGGAATTTACCAAAAAGAGTCAGTCAGTTACATACCTTGTGTTTTCCGTGGAAAGCAAGGAACTGCTTGGATATTTTACCCTTGCATTAAAGCCGTTGTCAGTCAGGGGTGAAACGGTAAGCAAGACCACGAAAAGGAAACTGCTGCGTATCAGTGAACTGGACGAGAAATCAGATACATACACCATGTCAGCCTATCTGATTGCCCAGCTTGGAAAAAATTATACGAATGGTGCAAATGAAAAGATTACGGGAAAAGAGCTTGTCGAATTAGCATGGACTGTGATAGAGGATGC
>CAJTLR010000193.1 GCA_910577185.1 uncultured Acetatifactor sp. | reverse complement strand
TTGCGGACTGTTTGGAAAGGTGGATTGATTATAAGTCGGCTCAGATAGAGAGTACGACGGCATGGGGATATAAGAACCGAGGCAAGACAATCATAGAGTATTTCCGTGAGAAAGATATCAAGATTGAGGAATTAGAAGCGAAAGACCTGCTGAATTATTGTGAATGGGCTTTGGCAAACGGACGCAGGAATATTTATAGTGAAAATACTCCGACTGGTTTGAGCAGACGGACAGTAAGAGACCAGCTGACCTTGATAAAGGGTTTTCTGAATGATGCAGTGGTACAGGGTGTCATTACGATAAATCCGGCAGATAAGGTAAAGGTGCCGAGGGTGAAAGAAGATAATACAGAAGAGATTGCCTATATGGATAAGGAACAGTCGAAAGCATTTCTAAGTTATGTCAGAACCGTGCCTGTTTTTGAAAAACTCTACTGTATTACAAAAGTAGGCATCTGCTACGGGTTCAGACGTTCCGAGCTGTTGGGGCTAAAGTGGAGTGCGATAGATTTTGAAAAAGAGGAAATCATAATCAACCATACAATCGTGAGGGTAGAACAGGGAGATATTGGTCGTGACAATGTAAAGACAAAAAGTTCACACCGTTATCTTCCACTGTTGGAAAGTGTAAAAGGTGACCTTCTGGATGTCATGGAGCATCAGAAAGAACTGGGCATCTATT
>CAJTLR010000192.1:225-682 GCA_910577185.1 uncultured Acetatifactor sp. | reverse complement strand
AGCACCCGGTAAACCTGATGCAGGTGATGCCCGGGGATACGGTGGAGACCCCTGTCTGGGAGGAATATAAGGAAATTATCAGGAAGGAAGACGCCAGGGGAGAAAATGCCATAGGCCAGATCGAACGGTTTGCGTTTTATGAGGAAGCCAGGGAAGCCTATGCCATCATCGCCACGGGAGAGGGCGCGCTGTACGCCAATATTATGCTGCAGAAGGGTGTGGTATTATAATTTTTGTATTCAGGGCATGGAGAAATCCGTGCCCTGACCGGTATATGGATATAGTCCGGCAGCGACTTTACCCTTTCGTGATATCGCGCAGCGATTTGAATGAGTCCGGCTAAGAAATGTCAAGAGATATTGAAAAATAATTTGTGCTGGACAGTAAAGTCGCAAAGGCGCACGAGAGGAACTTTTATGAATCAAAGTGACTGCTGCAGGAAGGGGCAGGAAGGAGA
>CAJTLR010000192.1:0-208 GCA_910577185.1 uncultured Acetatifactor sp. | reverse complement strand
TGAAAAAATATCTGGACACCATAGAGGAAGTCATTGCAAAAGGGCCGTATGAGGATACCTGGGAGTCTCTTTCCCGCTATCAGGTTCCGGAGTGGTACCGGAACGCGAAATTCGGCATATTTATCCACTGGGGCATATACAGTGTGCCTGGGTTCGGCAGTGAATGGTATTCCAGAAATATGTATGTGAAAGATTCGGCGGAATATAA
>CAJTLR010000191.1:233-691 GCA_910577185.1 uncultured Acetatifactor sp. | reverse complement strand
CCGTTGGCAGTTTCTGATATTTCACTTTCCCTTCCAGCAGCGTCGCCACAAAGTCTATGGGCTTAAGCACATTCTGCCTGTTCCCGGAGACAGCTTTCAGCCCGGAAGTGATGATTCCTTTTCTATCCGGGGATACTTCCGATGTGTAGCTTTTCATCAGCCTGTTAAACCCTTCGGATTTATTCTGGAACTGCCCTTTTGCAAAATCCTCATATGCCTGCTCCCTGATCTGCTTCCGGTATTCCTCATCACTGATGCCGCTTTTCTTTTTGGAGAAAACATATTTATCATTAAAGTCGGGCAGATGGATACCGCCTATGCTTCCTGTTCCTAGAAAATATCTGTTCTGCAATGAACCATTGGACGAACTGACCTGCATTATTTCACCCTCTCCTGTAAATTTACTTTTCTACCTCTGCGGAGCCTATAAAACCTTCTTAAACTGATATTTATACATA
>CAJTLR010000191.1:0-223 GCA_910577185.1 uncultured Acetatifactor sp. | reverse complement strand
CTGTAAAACAAGGGGCCTCCCACCTTGTTTGCTTTCATTGTACAGCTTCATATAAGCGTCCCTCGCCTGATAAAAAACATCTTCCAATTCTTCCATTTCTTTTGTCGGCGTTTCAGGAATATTTCCCTGGAATGCCTGCCCTTTTGCTGCTATTCTGGCACAAGACTTCTGCCACTCTACTTCCTGCTCATACTGTATATCCAACCATTCTATTTCTTCTTCC
>CAJTLR010000190.1 GCA_910577185.1 uncultured Acetatifactor sp. | reverse complement strand
GAAATTACCGCTTTTTTCGAGAAACAACCGCAGGAAAACAGAGTTGTATGTGAGCTTGGCTTTGGCATGAACCCCAATGTGACGGACTTGTGCGGTTATACTGTCCTGGATGAAAAAATGCATGGTACTTTTCACATTGCGGTTGGCGCCAATAATATGTTCGGTGGTACAAATGCGGCTTCCGATCACATTGATTTTGTTGGTCATGGCACGATAGTAATATAGTGGAAAAGTGTAGTACTTTCAGTAGACAAGGGGATATACGGTTTTGTACCGCAGGTTTGTGATTCTGCTGTTTTATTCCCGCGAGCAATGAGGAAAATAGCCATGCTTGCATGGCTATTAAAGCCAATTTTAATTGGTATGCTAATTTCTAATTGGCATGCTAATTTTTAATTGGCATGCTAATGCCGCGAGGGCCAAATACTGCTCTGTTGCGTTGCAAATTTGATACCCTGTTGCTTGCAGCGGGGTATTTGATTGTTGCATAGGGTACGTCTCCAGTAAACTTTGTTTCAGCGGCTTGTAGAATTATAAAATTGGTGCAAGTCTGAAAATTTATATTTTGAAAATTTATTTGATTTTCTGCCATCTATTTGCCCCATTTTGCGGTATATTTGAGTCTTATTTCATGAACGTAACGTAGCAATTACGTTTTCTACGTTTGGGTAAAGTCTCTTACATAGCTGTTAG
>CAJTLR010000189.1:260-700 GCA_910577185.1 uncultured Acetatifactor sp. | reverse complement strand
TCACTCGAAGCTGCAGCGTTAAGTGCGTCTGACTTTACGATAGATGAAAGTGGTAAGCTGACTAAGTATAACGGAACTGGCGGGGCTGTCGAGATCCCGGCAGAAGTGAAGACTATAGGCAGTAATGTTTTCAAAAATAATACCAGTATTACGAGTGTTACAATTCCAGGTACTGTGGTAAGCATTGAAAACGGGGCATTTTCAGGCTGTACCAAGCTGGTGAAAGTGACCCTGAATGAGGGATTGCAGACGATTGGAGCCGGGGCATTTGACGGCGTGGCATTTGGTGAGAAAACTTTGACGGGCGACATTAAGGACGGAACCGGAATACTGACGATCCCTGGGAGCGTGACGACGATAGGGGGAGCGGCATTCCGGAACAGCGCGTGCCTTAAGACCGTGGAGTTTGCAAACAGAGCGGCGGAGCTTTCCATGAGTTC
>CAJTLR010000189.1:0-226 GCA_910577185.1 uncultured Acetatifactor sp. | reverse complement strand
GCGTTCAGGGGCTGTAAGGCGTTAAAGCAGGTGACGCTGCCGGATCAGCTGGTAACAATGCCAAAGCATACATTTTACGGCTGCAGCGGTCTTGAGACGGTAACGTTTGGAACGGGTCTGACGAGCATCGGGGACTGGGCATTTGAAGCTTGCAGCAGCCTGCAGGCGGCGGATTTTCCGGCGTCGCTGGACAGCATCGGGACGGGGGCATTTTCCGGCTGCACAA
>CAJTLR010000188.1 GCA_910577185.1 uncultured Acetatifactor sp. | reverse complement strand
GCCAGACTTATAAAGAAAAAAGTTTCGCGGCATATGGCATTGACCTGCCGCCGATCAGGGCACTGCTTCCCACAGACCTGCCGAAGATTGCTGCAAATGAAAAAAACATTGACAACCTGTTTCTGCTGGAAGACGGCACTTATGCGATTGTAGATTATGAATCGGTATACAAAAAGGCGAATAAGATAAAATATCTGAATTATATCGCGCGGGTAATGGAAAAATACTTTAAGGAAGATGAAACCTTCAACCTGCGCCTGATCGTTATCTACACCAGCGATGTGCAAAGCGCGGAACCAACGCTTGAAACGGACTGTTTTACCCTGCGTACTGAGCAGGCTTTCCTGTCCCATATAGACGGCGAGGCAGCCTTCCGTGAAATTCAGGGCAAGCTCCAGTCCGGCATCCCTTTGGCAAATGATGACCTGATGCGGCTGGTGATCCTGCCGCTTACGGTTCCCGGATCTGAAGGGAAGCAGGAAATGTTGGAGAAGGTTGTGGATCTGGCAGAACAGATAACGGATGAGGAACAACGTATTTTTACCCTCTCCGGCGTGATCGTAGCAAGTGATAAATTCATCAATAGGGAATATCTGGATCAGATAAGGAGGAGAATCAGTATGACACAGTTAGGACAGCTTTATGAGAAGGAAAAGATTGAGTATGCTAATCAAAAAGTAAGGGAAAATGATTTAAAAAGGGCGAAATCTTTATTGAACGAAGGTA
>CAJTLR010000187.1 GCA_910577185.1 uncultured Acetatifactor sp. | reverse complement strand
GTTGCGCTCTGCACACCAGCAGTCTTGCGAGCCGCATCCTCCATCAAATTTGCGCAGTTGGCACAGTCTACCTCGATCTTGTAAGTTTTCTTCATTGTAAAGTCCTCCTTGTTATTTTTAAATTCAGTGATTAAGTACTTGTTTAATCATCATAGCCGTAGTATAATACGGAAAAAGACACACGTCAATATCCCCAAAGCATTCCCTCCCAAACGGGCGAAAAGTATTTCCGTTTGGGCGAAATGCAAATAAAAGAAAGGAAAATAATATGGATAATATGAAATTGCCACATCAACATGGAGAAGGACAACAGACTGTACTAATCCAGAAACAGTTAGACCATGTAGATTATTTTCAAACCGTAGCGGAAGTTTTCAAACAGCTTGGAGATACCACCAGAATCCGAATTTTCTGGCTTCTCTGCCACCAGGAGGAATGTGTCCTCAATATTTCAGATATGCTTCATATGTCAAGTCCGGCAGTGTCACATCATCTCAGACCATTGAAAAACAGCGGTCTTATTGTTTGCCGGCGTGAAGGAAAAGAGGTTTACTATCGTGCCGCAGATACGCCACAGGGACGTCTGCTGCATCAGATGATTGAGCAGGTTATGGAAATCACCTGTCCTGAATTATGAGGTCTGCCCTATGAATGAGGAATTGAAAAAAATACAAAAAAATGTGGAGAAATTTCATCAAGAGGTATCACAGACTCTCATTCCGCTTTATTC
>CAJTLR010000186.1 GCA_910577185.1 uncultured Acetatifactor sp. | reverse complement strand
CTCTCAATGCCAAACATAATTCCACACAAAGCTCATACTCTCATAAATACAGAAGTTACTGGACAGATGCGGGATATCATCTGTCTGCCCTTTTCTACCTCGCCCCTTTATCTTTCTTCCTTGTCTGATGCACCCTGCCCGCTTCTCTTTGTTTTACCCTCTGCTCTTTCTGTCTGAGCTGTTCTCTAATACTCTTTGGATTCGTCGCTTTGCCTCCATAGGTTTTCTCCCACTCTGTACGAGCTGCCTTATAATCCAGATATTCTCTCTTGGCTGCATCGAATTCCTTATAAAACGCCTGCACAGAGTCAAATTTATATTCTTTCACGATAGATGAAAGCCGCTTTTTCATACTTGAAATTTGAATGTCAATCTCGTTGAGTTCCTGCTGTAATTCTTTTCGTCTGCTACCCTTAAAAATGCCCGTGCATTCGGATAATTCCTTTTTCAGCTTATCCCGCTTTTTCTCACGCTCAAAAATTGCCTCGTTCTGGTCTTTGAGTCTGCTGTCAATCTCTTTCAGGCGGGGATATTTACCTGCAAGCGCGGAAGGCTTTGGCTGCGATGGTCTTTCTGTTGCCACCTCTTTCCGGTGCAGATTTACAGGAAGTGGTATCTTCTTCCATTCCGGCTCCGGCTGGTCTGACTGCTCGTCTTTTACATGGATATCGCTTTCCGTTTTTTCCAGTGTTTCCTTTTCGGCATCAACAGCTTTGCCAACGATTTTTTCCGCAGCATTCATTACCTTCTGCATGACTTTTACAATCAGACGCTCTAACAGTGCAATCGCTGCCCTGACGATATCTCCAAACAGTTCCGA
>CAJTLR010000185.1 GCA_910577185.1 uncultured Acetatifactor sp. | reverse complement strand
GTATCAATCAGGACACAGGAAAGCCAGACCTCACAACTACTACAGCAATCCGGCTTCTGCTTGACAAGGCAGCTGATGTGGAGGAAGCGCTGGAACTTTTGCGGCAATATGATTTTCACAGTTCCATGGGAATGATGGTGCATCTGGCCTTGGCGGACGCGGACGGTAGGAGCGTGGCCGTGGAATATGTAGACAATGAGATGATTGTTATCGAAACACCGGTTGTTACCAACTTTTACTTGGCGGATGGAGAGAAGCAGGGAATCGGAACCGCCCAGTCCCATACCCGGTATGAAATCCTTACCCGGACACTGGAAGAACGAGGAGCGATGACAGAAACAGAAGTGCGGGACGCGTTGGACAGTGTGAGCAAGGACAATTTTGGTGAATTTGAATCAACCGAGTGGAGTATTGTGATGAATCAGGAAACAAAGGAGCTGATTTATTACCACAGGGAAAATTATGAAACGGCATATGTCATTTTGGTAGAGTAGATGAATCCACGCAGCAATCTTGACAGGAGGAAGGAAATGAATTACATAAAGATTTTAATGGACTTATACAGACTGAAAAAGAATGTGAAGTTAAGTGCGAAAAAGATGCATTCCATGCAGGACAAAAAACTGCGGAGGCTTCTTAGATTCACATGGGAACATTCCGCTTATTACAGGGCAGCTTTTGAGGATGCGGGAATTACGAAAGAACAGTTGGATACATTGCCTCTTTCCTGCTTTCCGGCCATCGACAAGCAGGTGCTTTTGGAGCATTTCGATGAACTGGTCACAGTGCCTGATTTAAAACAGGAAGACTTACGGAAATTTGACGCAGAAGAGGACACAGACCGAAAGCCCTATCAGGGAAAGTACCATGTGGTTCATTCTTCCGGCAGCACCGGAAAACCCGGATATTT
>CAJTLR010000184.1 GCA_910577185.1 uncultured Acetatifactor sp. | reverse complement strand
ATATACCATCCAAAGAATGGCATGTCAATAACAGGCGGCTTTGAGGGTATGAAGAAAAGTCTGTAAATAGGATTCTTCTATGATAAGATTTGGTGGAATGCTGAAAAATTGGGCATTCCACCTTTGTTTTATATATACCATCCAAAGAATGGCATGTCAATAACAGGCGGCTTTTCCGCCTGTTTTAACCAAGCTGTTTTTTTATTCCGAAAGCCGTCCCTCATACATAATGCTCAGTTCGCCGTAGACCTGGCCCCAGTTCCGGATGGTGGTAGTCCATCTTTTCGTAGCTTCAAATGTAGCCAGATACAGGGCTTTCAGCAGAGCTGTATCACTTGGAAATACACTCCTTTGCTTATTTAATCTCCGATAGGTGGAATTCAAGGATTCTATGGCATTGGTCGTGTATATGACCTTACGGACGTCTGATGAAAATTTGAAAATCGGAGAAATCGCATCCCAGTTATCTTTCCAGCGTTTCATGGAATTCGGATATTTGGGAGTCCATTTTTCAGTTACCCTCTCAAGTGCTGCCAGAGCTTTCTTTTCATCTGGTGCCTGATAGATGGTCTTCAGATCGGTTGCGAAGGCTTTCCTGTCCTTATCGGGAACATACTTCAGAGTGTTTCTTACCTGATGGACGATGCAGCGTTGATATTCTGTCTTTGGAAAGGCTGCGGCAATGGCTTCTTTCATTCCAGTAAGACCATCGGCACAAAGAATCAGGATGTCTTTTACACCCCGGTTTTTCAGCTCATTCAGAACAGCTAGCCAGTATTTAGAGCTTTCGTTATCGCCCACCTGAATGCTAAGAACTTCTTTCTTGCCTTCTGTATTGATTCCCAGAATCACATAGGCCGCCAGTTTTCGGATTACCCCGTTATCCCGAACAGAATAGTGTATGGCGTCTATAAAAAGAATCGGATATACCTCATCTAATGGTCGGTTCTGCCAGTCTTCAA
>CAJTLR010000183.1 GCA_910577185.1 uncultured Acetatifactor sp. | reverse complement strand
TTTTCCCTATAGGGACCTGCATATGGCACACCTCCCTCATAATATTTTTCCCTGATTACCAGCGGGATGGAACACCTTGCGCCGCAAACGCCGCCCATTCATCAAAACGCATCGAAAAAAGGCTTGCGGTGCCAGGTCTTACATCCCGTAAGAAATCCGGCAGATGCTTTTTCACACCTGCCGGAGATAGGAAAGGGAAAACCGCCCGGACAGACACGTTATATCCTCCCTGTCCGGTGCCGGTTCCCATAAAAATCAAAAAATCCTGTCTTGTGCCGTATTGTCAGGCAGCCGGACTGCCTTACTGCTCACCCCCGGCACGGGAATATCCAAGCCGCCTGCGGCTCCATAAGCGCCATGATACCAACAGCAGGTGGCGGCAGGTGACTAAGCTGCCCAGGCCATGCCCTCAGTATCCCCCTTTCACCCTGCGGTACGGGAATATGCTGGTTCTCCTTTACTGGCGGCTCATGGCGGTCCCGGCGCTGCCACACGCCGGTCACAGGCCCTCCGGGTTGCCGCTCGTGCCTTTGAAGTCATCTTGTTTGACGGGGCAGGCCAGGCAGGAAGGGGAAAACAGCTTCCCTCCTTTATCCTCCCCGCGCCCGCAGGCAGTCATCGCGCCCGTGCCTGGGCCGCTTGCTTTACAGCCCCGCACAGCAGGAGAAACTTGAATACTGGTTATGAACAGAGATTCACCCTGTTATTTTCCAATGTCCGTAAGAGGGAGCAGAACCCCCTCATAATGTAAGGGACTAAAACCGCATCCTGATAGAAAAGAATTTGATTATTTTTCCATCATTTTTCTCAGCTTGTCCAAAAGCCTGTTTTTCCGGTAATGGATGGTATTCTGTGAGACGGCATACATCCCAGCCACTTCCCGCTCCGTCTTTTCCAGATAGAACAGTTCGTTAAGCAATGCCAGTTCCTCTGCGGAAAGGCTTTGCAATACAGCCTGCAATTTCTCCA
>CAJTLR010000182.1 GCA_910577185.1 uncultured Acetatifactor sp. | reverse complement strand
AGCCGGATTGCTGTAGTAGTTGTGAGGTCTGGCTTTCCTGTGTCCTGATTGATACTTACGGAATCCTGGATCATGTTCACGGAAACCGCCAGCCCTTTTTCATTCATTCCATCCAGTGGCGCATATAAGGAAACCAAAGCCTGCACGGAATCCGGCAACTGTGAAATGTCAAGCCCTCCGGCATGAATAAAGTCCATACTGACGGTTGATACGGAAACGTAGCCGTTTTCCGGCTTGGCACTGACAATCAATCCATTACAGGCATTCCAGTCAAAATTTCTTCCGAACAGGTATCCGCCATCCTGATTTTCCACCGAAAGGGTACTGCATCCGAAAGGAGCTCCTTCCATTTGAATTTCCTGTGCCAGCAGTGAAGTGATATACGTCGCAACGTCTCCGTCAGAGGCGGCTCCTCCCTGCTCTAAGAATGTGTCAAAGCCATACTCCCCTTCGTACCGGACCATTGACAATCCTGTTTCCAATTCCGTGATTTCAGAAGCCGGAGTAACCCGGACTGCGTTTTTATCCCTGCTTTCTTTTCCGTTTTCTTCTCTTACTGTACTTTCTTCCTCTACATGGCTTTCTTCACTGTAGTTCTTCGTTTCTGTCTGCTTACCGGAACCTTCTCCGCATCCTGACAGCAACCCCGCCACCCCCAGTATCAAAAGCAGACATATCAAAAAATCTCTTTTCACCTTTTTCACTTCCTTTTCTGCGGCTGTAACCATGTGTATCTTATGAGCTATACTTTAACTGCCCCAGATAACATCCACCTAACAGAAAGATAAACAATTTCTAAATGAATTCTTGCAGATTTCTCAATTACTTTTTGTTTTATGTTTCTGGATTTATCTTAACAAGATAGTATGTAAATAGCAAATACTTATATATTATGTATTTGACTAGAATTTTTCTATAAATATTCAGTTGCATTAACCAACTGACATCAATCACACAAAATTCGTATTCGTAAAAACGCTACTGATGTGACAAATTCATAT
>CAJTLR010000181.1 GCA_910577185.1 uncultured Acetatifactor sp. | reverse complement strand
TGAAGGCATCATAGTCCAGGACCATGAGGCGACCTTCTATAAATATGGGACGGACCACCAGGAATGCCTGGCCCATGTACTGCGCGGGCTCAAAGACAGCATCCAGAATGAGCCGGACCGGACATGGAACAAGGAGATGCATGCCCTGCTGCAGGAAATGATCCATTACCGGAACAGCCTGGGACCGGGGGAGGAATGCAGTCCGGAGGCAGTGGGCGGTTTTGAGGACAGATACCGCCGGATCCTGGAAAAGGCAAAGGAGGAATACGGATACATCCCCGCAAGTGAGTATTATAAAAAAGGGTACAACCTGTATGTGCGGCTGGGGGAATATATGCACAACCATCTCCTTTTCCTGCATGACCCCAGGGTGCCTGCTACCAACAATGAAGCGGAAAGGCTTCTGAGGGGATATAAGAGGAAACAGCAGCAGGCCGTGTCATTCCGGAGCTTCGAGAGTATCGAGGATCTCTGTGGGTGCATGAGCATGCTGGTTATGATGCGCAGGGAAGAGGGACTCAATTTATTTGACAGGGTATCCCGGATATTTGGATAAAGAAACCGATGGCTCCGACTGACAACAGTCTATACCATCGGTTTCTTTCAGTCAAGCCGACGTGTGAACCAATGTCATTTAGTTAGTGATGCAAGAAAGGTATGTCCCTTTCTCAAAAGGGCAGATGTGCAGGTCAAAATAGATGTGTCAGGAGGAATCAGGGATATTTTTCATCCTGTATCACTTAGAATGGAATAGAATTGCATGACAAATAAGCAGATTTACATCTGCCTCATAAAAAGGTATTATAGGTACTGATAGTACTGCTTTATGCTGCCCGGTATATAAAGTACCGTGGTTTTCGGAAGTGTGCCGTCTGAAGGCGTGGGTACCGGCGGTCATTCCGGACGGGGATAAGCTCCTTTTGAAGCAGTGACATTACATCTACAGGGTCTTCCCCTGTGTGCGGACGGAGGGAGACCCTGCAAATATGTGCAGCCATACTGAAATTCACTTTATATTCATGTTTGGTCTGGCCATGCCTGATGACCGTAAGGCTGATAAGGG
>CAJTLR010000180.1 GCA_910577185.1 uncultured Acetatifactor sp. | reverse complement strand
TCAATCACACAAAATTCGTATTCGTAAAAACGCTACTGATGTGACAAATTCATATGATCTCTTATCTGTCCATACAAAATACCGGTTTCACAAGGTCAACAGCTCTTTATCTGCGATCCATGCAAAACCGGTAGTCTTCAAGTCCTCAAACTACTATCTTAATTCCCAACATGATGTCTATGTTTCCACAAATTTCTGTATCTCCAGCGTGCCCGTCAATTCAGCAATCCACTCACTGCCGGACACTGCATTTCCCAGATGATAAAGACCATTGTACGGACCATAGTCGCTGTAATACATTACCACATTTCCCCAAGGAGAAAAATATGCCAGGCTGCCTGCCGGTCCGCCGCCTTCTACCGCATTTTCAGTATCCAGATTTTCTGGCGGATAAAATATTTTCTCATTGGTACTGTAATCCTGAACCTCAACCGTCAGCGGCAACTGGTCATACAATGAACGGGCGGCCGGACTGTCATTCAGTTCAAATATAATAGTATGATTACCATCCTGTACCTGAATTTGTAAAACGGCATCCTTTTTTTCTTCTAAATCCATCTCTTGAGACATCTCCTTCTGAGAAGGTATACTTGCAGCCGCCTTCTCTGTCTGCAAATCATATTCCTGCTTCTCAGGCGTTGCCTCTGTATCTGAATTAGCGGTATGTTCCTGATTCGCCCCGCAGGCAGAGAGCGAAATCAAAAACAAGATACAGATTACTGTTTTCAGACATTTTGCCATAATTCTTCCTCCCTGTACAAAATATTGATTCTATTCTATCTGACTTATTTTCTTACCACTACATATTTGCCATAAATGAGTAATATTTCTCATAGTTTTCCCTGTGGTAATAGCGCACCTCCCCGGTACTCTGGTTATAGACAATGCTCCATTCCGTAGAGGCAAACTCGGAATCAAAATTGTGCTTGCTCACGCTGTCAAGGGCATCCCGTATCCCGTCCATACTATATGAGGAATCGCTCTGCAGCATGTCCTTCAGCATGGCATACCGGATTTTGGATTCTTCTGTTCCAATACCGTACTTTTCGCCGGGAGACAGATAATAATTTGTGACAACTGGCGTTTCTGTTACCACCATCTCATTGTCAATATATTCTACAACC
>CAJTLR010000179.1:924-1132 GCA_910577185.1 uncultured Acetatifactor sp. | reverse complement strand
TTATTGCAGGGATATGTTGCTTATAATTATTATATCAAAGAAAACACGGACTGGCATGTTGCCAGATATCATTTTCTTGGAAGTGAGGAAAATTACCCTTTAGAGATGATGCCGGATCTGTTAAGAGAACTGACTCCGCTGATTACCTGTAATTCTGCTTTTTGTATGTTGCCCAAAAAGAGTGTTGCATTTATTGCAGAACTGACAC
>CAJTLR010000179.1:0-899 GCA_910577185.1 uncultured Acetatifactor sp. | reverse complement strand
TGTAGAGGTATTTGCGTTGGATGTAATAATCTTAATTGTTCAAATAGAATGGAAGATGGTGGGTTGATTCAAAAACGGTTGTCAGTGATGACCGATTTGCCGCTGACCTACGGATATAGACGGATTTTTGGATTGATCTAATATTTTATTGATTACAAATCATTTCTTTTACAAATATTGACATTAAAACAAAATGTGTTATACTTTCTACAATTGAATAAATAGCATACAGGTGTCAAAGCAATGCGTGAAATAGGCATTGGTTTTGGTGAAAAGGGAAACAGGTGCAAATCCTGTACGAACTCGTCACCGTAATTAGGGAGTAGAAGCCGATATGTCACTGGGAAACTGGGAAGGCGGCTGATGTGATGATCTATAAGCCGGGAGACCTGCCTGAATGCTGTACGGAAACATTTGTTTCAGACCACGAGTAACTGGTTGTACGTTTTGAACTTGCAGAAAGCACGATGGACTATTGTTTACATCGGAGTATTCTGTGGGCTTATTTTGTGTATGAATCCTTTACCGTAGTTATGTTATGGTAGAGGATTTTTTTATAAAATATTGCGCGATATTTTAATAAATTTAATATTCTTGTGGAATAGCAAGAAAGGAAGAGAGGAAAAAATGAAAAAGAAATTAGTAGTTGCTTTATTAACTGGTGTTATGACTTGTTCATTGGCACTGACAGGCTGTTCAAAGGAGGCTCCGACATCAGTAGAAAATGCCGTACAGACAGATGCAGGAAGCACGGAGAGCGCAGAACCAGCGGGAGAGAATAACAGTCAAGAGCAGATAGAAGAATCAGGAGCAGAAGATTCGGCAGTTTCTGATCAGGCAGCGGCGGATGAAGTTGCAGCATTGATTGATGCAATCTATGTACAGGAGAGAACAGAAGA
>CAJTLR010000178.1 GCA_910577185.1 uncultured Acetatifactor sp. | reverse complement strand
TCTATAAAAAGAATCGGATATACCTCATCTAATGGTCGGTTCTGCCAGTCTTCAATCTGAGGAAGAATCTTATCAGTCACATCAGAAATAAATCCTTCCGAAGTTTCAAAACCGTAAATATCTTCAATCGTTTCAGAAATCTGTCTAGTGGTCATCCCCTTGGCATACATGGAAATGATTTTCTGATCGATATCCGAAATGTCTTTCTGACGTTTTTTTACGATCTGAGGCTGGAATGTGGATTTCCGATCCTGAGGCACCTCGATTTCCATAGTCCCATAGCTGCTGTTTACACGTTTGCGTTTGTAACCATTCCGATAGTCATCATTATCGGATCTCTCAGACTTTTCATATCCAAGATGGTCATCCATTTCTGCTTCCATCATTTCTTTGATTGTTCCACCCAGAAGATCTTTCAGAGCGTCCTGGATATCTTCGGCTGTCTGAATATCGTATTCTTCCAGAAGCTGATGGATAATGTTGCGTTTTCCTTCTGTCATTTGTACCCGATGTATGGGTTTCTTCTGTTTTGCCATAATAAAAGGTCCTCCTATGATTTAGATTTTACCATAGAAGAACCTCTTCAATTACATATTTACAGAAAAAGTTTCACACTGCCCAATTACACTCACTTTTTTCATTTAACGAAGAACTGTGTATCATAGCACCTCCTCAAAGTGACGAACAACGATTAAAAACATTGCCAATTATTACCAATAAAATTCGTACTTGCCCTTACCGAAGCATTTTACTAGAATGGGTTGCTTCTCAAAACCCGTCTACACCTCAAATTATCGAATTTGATACTGTTGATGCGATAATTCGTTCTGTTTCACTTGGTATGGGGATTTCACTACTCCCATACTCAACTATTGAGGATAAAGAAGATATATTCATTTTGAAAACACCAAATATTAAAAGCATAAATATAAACTTGGTTGTGTTTGGTAATCAACAAAGTAAAAATACTTATGATTTTCTAAAAGTAATTAAAAATACTATTGTTTCGGAATAGTGGGTGACTATCTAAAATATTATGTTACTTTACCGCACATGAGCATTGGAACCGGGGTTATCCTGCCCGTAGCCCTCCAGGAGATTGATGCCGCCCCACACGCACAAGCCGCCGCCCAGGGCGACAACGAGGGTCTGCAAAACTTCGA
>CAJTLR010000177.1:649-1249 GCA_910577185.1 uncultured Acetatifactor sp. | reverse complement strand
ACCTACACGCAAATAGATTATATCATGTGCTTCCTTCCGGTACAAGCGGAAATTTGCGGGAATGGGCAGAAAGTGGGTTGAAAAAATAAGTCCATATGGCGAAAACGGACTTAAAAAATCGACTGATTTCTGTATTTTCAGTTGGAAAAGTCAACTGATGTTTTAACGATGTTTCTAATGCAGCATAAAGTGACTGTAAAAGTTCAACTGACTTTCTCCATTTTCAGTTGAAAGAAATTTCAGAACCGGCACTTTTATTATCAAATGTGGCAGCACTTTTTGATAGCATGATGGCAGTTTTTACTATCATAAGTATCATCACTTTTTGCTATCATAGCGGCATCATTTTAGGCGAAGTGATAGCGTTTTTTGCCATCACAAATGGAAAAGTGCCATCATTTTTTGCTATCATGACAACCGTTTTGCAGGCATAATTCGAGTGCCTATAGGGGAAATTCCTTTCTCTTAAAGCCCTCGGCGTTTGAGAGCGAAATACACCCATTGCACAAACTTCGTTTATGCAATGGGGATTTCGCCCCTGCGGGGAGCAAATTCACGCAAGCGTGAATTACAAATGCTGACGCATTTGAATTGACCGCC
>CAJTLR010000177.1:404-617 GCA_910577185.1 uncultured Acetatifactor sp. | reverse complement strand
TGTCGCCCACTCACAATCTGTTCCGCCATACCTCCGCTTACTCCGATCTGATACTGCCATTTGCAGGAGGGAGGACAAAGCACAATACAAAGACATTCATTCATCCGCATGAGCAAACTGTCCGATGTCAGGGGCAGGATCACTTATATATCCAGCCATGCGAAACAGGAAAACCTGTATGCGGTCTATGAAACGACAGACCGCCGCTATTGG
>CAJTLR010000177.1:0-384 GCA_910577185.1 uncultured Acetatifactor sp. | reverse complement strand
GGAATGTGAAAAAAGCGGCACAGAGGGAATGTGCATTGAGGCGAGGGAATTTATCATTGCCCTGCCCGAATCATTCCCTAATCTTTATGAGCCAAACAAGCTGTTGCAGCTTTTTACAGATCGCTTCAAAGAAAAATATGGCGTGGAGTGCGTATCAGCACTGCACCATAACAAACGAAAGACAAATTACCATATCCATCTTATTTTTTCTGAACGGGAACTGTTGCCCGAACCCATAGAAAAAACCGCGACACGCAATATGTTCTATGACGAAAACGGGAGACATGTCCGAACCAAGAAAGAGATACTCGGCGAAAACGGAAATGTCCGCAAAGGCTGTAAAATCGTGAAGAAAGGAGAAGTCTATGAGCGAAGTCTTTTTAC
>CAJTLR010000176.1 GCA_910577185.1 uncultured Acetatifactor sp. | reverse complement strand
CCTTAAAAGAAATCTTTATTTTTTGATGGTTGGCTCCCTCATGTTCATCTTTTCTATCGTATTCTGCCTGATGGTCCATGAAAATATAAAGGCAAAGAGGAATTCGGAACTGGCTTACTTTAACAGGATGACAACCACCCTTGTCCTACAATTAGAGCATGAATCTGATTATCAAACATGTTTAAACCTTTATGAAGAAAGGCGTGATATGTATTTTCAGCTTTCTTCTGATACCGGGCGTTCTCTTTACCAAAGTGAATATTTAGGAGACAACACTGATATTATTGATACCTTTTTAACTACATTGCTTGGTACGGAGGGCGATTTTACCTTTAGTCCATCCAGCTTGAAAGATTATTATTACAGCAGGCAGAGCGGAGCTTATACCATCGAAGCGTTAAACGGAAAAAAATATTATTGTGTAAACTGTCTGGTTGTCACAGATTATGGCAGCATATATACAGTTACCGCAATAAAAGAAAAATCCAGCTTTGCCACATTGTTAAAACCGAAATCCGGATATTATTTCTGTATATGGTGCGGCGTCCTCGTTTCTATTATCTGCCTTTCCAAAATACTGATCAGAAAGGCTGTAAAACCCACCGAAAAAGCCATGCAGAGCCAGAAAGACTTTATCGCTGCCGTTTCCCATGAATGCAAAGCCCCATTGGCAGCGATCCTTTCCTCCGCTGAAATGATTGAATCTGTACCGAATATTCCAGATACTGTTACGGATCATGTACGGGTGATTGATGCAGAGGTATCACGAATGTCCCGGCTTATCCGTGATCTGCTCCTGCTCTCATCCATTGATGCCGGAAACTGGTCTTTCCACATGGATGAGGTCAATGTTGACACGTTATTGATAAACCTATATACAAAATTTGAACGTATCTGTAGAAAAAAGGATATACAATTACAGCTTAATATACCAGATGAATGCTGTCCGCCGCTTTATTCCGATGCAGACCGGTTAGACCAGATTATCAGTATTTTTCTTGATAATGCGGTTTCATACTCACCGCCCGAATCTGAAATTTCATTAAACGCATCTGTAAGAAAAAATGAATTGATATTTACCATCATAGATCATGGAATCGGAATCAGCGAAAAAGAGAAACCATTTATCTTTGATCGTTTCTATCAAAGTGACAAATCCCGTACCCAAAGGGAGCATTTTGGACTCGGACTTAGCATCGCAAATGATTTAGTCCATAAACTGGAAGGAAAAATTAAACTGTTTGATACGCCTGGAGGAGGATGCACTTTCAAAATATTTCTTCCCTTAAAACAGCAATAGATGGCATGGAACTACTATTCTCCAAAAATAAGAAGTACAAAATGA
>CAJTLR010000175.1 GCA_910577185.1 uncultured Acetatifactor sp. | reverse complement strand
CATGGTGATCTTTGTGTTTCCGCTGTTTTTGCTGGGGACTGTGACGCCTTCCCTGGCCAAATATTCCGTGGGCAACCTGGAGGAGAGCGGGAAAGTGGTGGGGATGCTGGGCGCGTTTAACACCATAGGCAGCATCATCGGAACTTTTGTACCTACCTTTGTGACGATTCCTTCCGTGGGAACTTCCATTACGTTTCTGATCTTTGCCGGGATCCTGCTGGTGTTGGCCTTTGCCTATTTTGCCAGTGCCGGAGGACAGACATTAGGGAAAAAGGGAACCGCGGAGAGGAACGGCCAGGAAGAGCAAAACAGGATGAAGAATGATGATCCCGGAATGCAGGCGGAAGCAGAAAATGCGGACGGTGCCGAAATGCCGGTGAGGGAAAGGCAGGCGGACGCAGACAGTATAGATAAGAACGAAAAAGGCAGAAACAATAAGAGAAACGCTTCGGGAAGAGGAAAGGTTGTGACCGCCCTTCTGTGCTATATCGTCTGCTGTGCGCTGGGATATTCCGACAGTTTCGCTTTCTGGGAAACCAATCTGGCCTATGAGGGAGAATCCGTCTATAACTATCTGCAGGTAAAAGAAAGCGACAGAAGCGTCATATTGTCCACCAATGTATTGTTCGGCGTGCAGTCCATCTATATGAAGGACCAGGGACTTACCGGCATGTACTATGATTATGCCATGGCGGCGCCTCTGATGGTGGAGGGAAAGGCGCCGGAGGACTGCTCCGTGCTGATACTGGGCATGGGTACAGGTACCTATGCCACCCAGTGCCGGAAATATTACGGCGATATGGATATTGAGGGCGTGGAGATCGATGAGAAGATTACCGCGCTTTCCAGAGAATATTTTCATCTGCCGGAGGATGTGCCGGTGGTTACCTATGACGGCAGGGCCTTCCTGAATGCGGTGGATAAAAAATATGACGTGATTATGGTGGACGCCTATCAGGACATCACTATTCCTTTTCAGATGTCCTCTGTGGAGTTTTTCATGCTGGTGAAAGCCCATCTGGCGGAGAACGGTGTCATGGTGGTAAACATGAATATGCGCGGCAGCGGCGAGGGCAATATCAATCAGTATCTTGCCGATACCATTTCCTATGTGTTCGGGGAGGTATACACGGTAGAGGTGTCCGGCTCCACGAACCGGGAACTGTTTGTTTCCGATAACAAGGAGATGATTTCCAGCCTGGAAGAGGGAGTGGCCCGTCTGGAAGAGGGGAATCTTCAGGCAATGATGGAGAGGACTGCCGGGAATCTTGTGCGGTATGAGGCGGGAGATTACATCCTGACAGACGACAGAGCACCGGTGGAATTGCTGGGCATGCAGGTGATAGATGAGCTGATTGGGGATGAAGTGGCTTACTATAAAGAAATATACGAGGCAGAGGGGATTGAAGGACTGCTTCGTTCCTTTTAGGAATTCTTTTGCTTTGTTTAGGAGGTTTATTGTATGCTTGAAGAAATATCATTCCCTGAACATGAATATGAGTCTGTTCAAAATTATTTAAATAAACTGGGGTATTGTTATACCACGAGGGTATATAAAGAAATCGGGAAATATAAAGTCGGGGAATTATATACTG
>CAJTLR010000174.1 GCA_910577185.1 uncultured Acetatifactor sp. | reverse complement strand
GCCGTCTACTTTTGCAGTCACACCGTTTCCGCTGATTTCCTGTATATCCGATACACGAGTCCTGTCAATTTCTCTCCCATATGCCCGCTGTAAACTCTTGCTGATTGGGTGGGAAGATGCGCTTTCTGCTAAAGCAGCATACTCTAACAATTTTTCATTCCCTATGGTAGAATGATGAATCCCATTTACTTCAAAGACACCCTTTGTCATGGTTCCGGTTTTGTCAAAAACAACATATTTTGTCTGGGAGAGGATTTCCAGATAATTGGAGCCTTTCACCAAAACACCCTCCTTGCTTGCTCCTCCGATACCTGCAAAGAAACTTAAAGGAATACTGATAACAAGCGCACAAGGGCAACTGATAACAAGGAATGTCAATGCCCGGTAAATCCAGACTCCCCAATCGGCAGACAGCCCCATAAAAAGCATACGGACAACAGGAGGAAGGAATGCCAGCGCCAATGCTGCATAGCAGACAGCCGGAGTATAGATTTTTGCAAACTTCGAGATAAAATCCTCTGATTTCGATTTGCGGGAACTTGCATTTTCCACCAAATCCAAAATCTTAGAAACCGTAGATTCTCCAAACTCTTTTGTTGTCTGTATCTTCAATACTCCTGTCATACTGATACAGCCGCTGATTACTTCATCACCTACTTTTGCCTCCCTCGGCAGGCTTTCCCCGGTCAATGCACTGGTATTCAGACTGGAAGCACCCTCAACGATAATCCCGTCAATCGGCACTTTCTCTCCCGGCTGAACAACAATCACGCTGCCAATCCCTACTTCATCCGGATCAATCTGCTCTAATTTTCCATTTCTCTCAACATTTGCATAATCAGGACGAATGTCCATTAGGTTGCTGATATTCCGGCGGCTCTTACCAACCGCATATCCCTGAAACCACTCCCCAATCTGATAAAACAGCATAACAGCAATGGCTTCCAGATATTCTCCATTTTCATAAATAGCCAGTGCCATTGCCCCAATCGTAGCCACAGCCATCAGAAAGCTCTCATCAAATACCTGACGGTTTTTAATACCCTTTATAGCTTTCCGTAAAATGTCATATCCGATAATCAGATAATTAATCAAATAGCACGCAAAACGAAGCCATCTTCCGGCAGACGGGAATAAATACCCGCAGGCTGTATCGAACATCTCTGCGGAAATAAACTGGAGCGCCAGTAAGATACTGGCACTGAGTAAAATCCGAACCATCATAACCCTTTGCTTTTTTGTCATGCCATCTTTGCGGCTGCCAACAAAAATAAGAAGCGCCGCAGCCATTATAATGACCACCATAAGCAATATACTTATTACTAATTCCTCCATAATAAAACTCCTTTCAAAATATGCTTAATTATTTAATCGTTATTGGTAAAAATAACACCCCTAAATTGCAGCGGCGCATTTTAAGGGTGTCACTCTGTCACAGGCAGCTACCGCTTAAAGAAAAATCTCGCAGTCCGGCTCCACTTTCTTACAGGCATCCAGCACGTTCTTCATGACATCTTTCGGCTCCTGCCCCTCATCAAACTCCACAATCATTTTCTGTGTCATGAAATTAACTGTTGCGCTCTGCACACCAGCAGTCTTGCGAGCCGCATCCTCCATCAAATTTGCGC
>CAJTLR010000173.1 GCA_910577185.1 uncultured Acetatifactor sp. | reverse complement strand
CCTCAGCAGCAATAACACTTACCGCAGGCAGCATACCACTTATGAGGTTTCCGATAAGGACAAAGGCAGCACATTCCTGGATTTGAATTTTCTGATCAAGGACGAGACCAGCAGCCTGAAAGGGAATCTCAGCGATGATAAGGATGTGGATTTCTATAACTTTTCCATCCCATTTATGAACTTCCAACGGAATTATTTCGGTGTCGAAGCTTACATTGATATGCCGGAGGGCTGTGATTACGACCTTACCCTGTATGACGAATACGGCAACCAGGTGGGGAAGGCAGAGTGGGACGGGGAAGGGCGGAAGAAGCTGACCGTCCCTAATTGGGATATCAATACCAATAAATACTGCCTCAAGGTAGAAAACGGAAACGGGGAGGAAGTTTCCCCGGATGATTATTACAGGATCAGTTTCCATGTTTCCGAAAATAAGGAGCATGAAAAGACTGACGCCGTCAGGGAAGCATATGGGAATCTCCACAACGCATACAGCCGGAAGGATGAAAACTGGCGGGAATATCTTGACCAGTATAATGCAGTCCTGCGGGAGACGGAGCAGAATTACTTAAAAGAGCTGGAGCAGCTCCACCGGAAGCAGTTTGACAGCCTGCCGGAAGAAAAGAAGTACAAGGGCGGGCGCACGGTGGACGAACTGCTTAAGGACATGGCGGAGGGGAAGGATTTAAGCGATGCGGAAATGGAATATGTGAAGATTTTCGCCAATCTGAAAGACATGGAAAAGGCGCAGAATAAAGCGGAGCTGAAAAACAGCTTTTCGGATGATTTTGTTAAGGATTTGGAGGGCATGGGCATTTCCCGTGACGACATAGAAGGTATGCGTGTAAGGATTGGGAGCAGCGGGGATGTGTCCGTGGACGGGATAGAGGATAGCACTGTCCGGGAACAGGTGCAGAAGCTGATAGATGAAAAGTACGGTGACCGGATGTATCAGTATTACATAGGCATTGCAGACAG
Source organism: uncultured Acetatifactor sp. (assembly GCA_910577185.1). Lineage (GTDB taxonomy): Bacteria > Bacillota > Clostridia > Lachnospirales > Lachnospiraceae > Acetatifactor. The sequence continues at coordinate 671 of CAJTLR010000173.1, read as the reverse complement.
CGTGGGGGATTTGCCATCCAACACATACCGGTATGCCACGGACATTCAGGAAGTCCGGCGCTACCTGAAAGGGGTTACGGGGGAGGATATTTCCCTGGAAAATCTTTATCTGACGCCTGACGGGAAGATTGGAGGTCTGCCGGACAAGGCGGCCAATCTGATTAACAAGACAAAGGACAATGCCAAAATAGAACGGATGAAGGATGCGCTGATTGATATTATAGGGAATATCAGGATAAGCGGCGACTTGGGGATTCCCGATTTCACTTCACAGCTCTGGTTTAAGGATGGGGCGTTTTCCGTGGAGGACAGCGGTTTTGCGGTGGACATGGGCGCACTGGGTGAGTGGTTTACACCACAGTCCTCTGGAAATATGTATTCCGATATGTATAAATATCAGTTCAAGAAGGTTTTATAGGCTCCGCAGAGGTAGAAAAGTAAATTTACAGGAGAGGGTGAAATAATGCAGGTAAGTTCGTCCAATGGTTCATTGCAGAACAGATATTTTTCAGGAACAGGAAGCATAGGCGGTATCCATCTGCCCGACTTCAATGATAAATATGTTTTTTCCAAAAAGAAAAGCAGCATCAGTGATGAGGAATACCGGAAGCAGATTCGGGAACAGGCATATGAGGATTTTGCAAAAGGGCAGTTCCAAAACAAATCCGAAG
>CAJTLR010000172.1:754-1654 GCA_910577185.1 uncultured Acetatifactor sp. | reverse complement strand
CCCGCGAAAAAAGGGCAGGAACCGGAAAACCGGAACCAGCCCTTTTTTCATGTCATATCAATACCTTCGTTTGACAAGGGCATATCCCCTCGTCAAGAGAAGATTACGCCTGTTCATCAAGCGGCAAGAGATCCTCCTCAAAAATGAAGTCGATCATTCCCATCATACGGTCAACCTTTGCCACTGTGACAAGTACGCGGTCACCAAGGCGGTAAATTTTTCTCGTCAAATTCGTAGTAGTCATCGTCCATCTGTGCCAGAGGCACCATGCCCTCGATGGTATTTGGCAGTTCCACATACAGCCCCCAGCCCGTTACGCCGGAAACGATGCCCTCGTATACATTCCCGATTTTATCCTCCATATATTCCACTTTTTTCAAAGCGTCCGTATCGCGTTCGGCTTCATCGGCAATGCGTTCCCGCTGGGAGCAGTGTTTTGCGATATCCGGCATTTTTGCGTTGTATGCCGCCGCGTTTTTTTCGTCCATTTCGCCGTGCAGCGTCTTTTTAATCAGACGGTGTATCTCCAAATCGGGGTAACGACGTATGGGCGAGGTGAAATGGCAGTAATATTTTGCGGCAAGCCCGAAATGTCCGGTATTTTCAGCGGTATAGCGCGCCTGCATCATGCTCCGCAGTACCATGCGCGTGATGATGCGTTCCTCGTCTGTGCCTTCCGCCGCCTGTAAAACCTTCTGGATTTCACGGGGGTGGATTTCCCCGTCCTTTTTGCGCAGATGGTAGCCAAAGCCGCGCAGGAACTGCTCCATTTTTTCCAGCTTTTCTTCGTCCGGCTCTGTGTGGCTGCGGAACAGGAAAGGGATTTCCTGCCAGAAAAAATCTTCCGCAATGGTTTCGTTGCAGACCAGCATAAATTCCTCTATCATGTTGGTGGAAATG
>CAJTLR010000172.1:0-736 GCA_910577185.1 uncultured Acetatifactor sp. | reverse complement strand
GTCAGTCGGGTGCCCGTCCTTGTCCAGTATGATTTTGGATTCCGGCAGGTCAAAATTGACTGCGCCGCGCCGTCTGCGTTTTTCGCCCAATATCTGCCGCAGCTCGTCCATATCCCGAAGCATGGGGATAATCTCGGCGTATTCCTCCATAAGTGCGGACGTTCCATCTTCCAGTATTTCGCAGACTGCGTTGTATGTCATGCGGTAATTGGAATGAATGACGGATTCCACAACCCTGTGTCCGGTGACGTTGCCTTTTTTGTCAATTTCCATGATGCAGCTCAGTGTCAGCCTGTCTGCATGTGGGTTCAGGGAGCAGATGCCGTTGCTCAGCTTGTGCGGCAGCATGGGAATGACCCTGTCTACAAGGTAAACACTTGTGCCGCGCGCATAAGCTTCCCTGTCAAGCTCCGTATGTTCGCGCACATAATGCGAAACGTCCGCGATATGCACGCCCAGCAGAAAGCTGCCGTTTTCCAGACGCCTGAGGGAAACGGCATCATCTAAATCCTTCGCGTCTTCTCCGTCGATGGTGATGGTGAGTATGTCCCGCAAATCCTCCCTGTTTTCCAGTTCTTCCGGCGAAGGTTCTGCTTCTGTATGCTCAATTTCGCGGTATACCTCATCGGGAAATTCCACCGCAAGGTCATGCTGGCGGATAACGGAAAGGATATCCACGCCGGGGTCGTTGATATGCCCCAGTATTTCTATAACACGCCCTTCAGGGTTGCGCCTG
>CAJTLR010000171.1 GCA_910577185.1 uncultured Acetatifactor sp. | reverse complement strand
AATTCTGATATAGGCTCTGATATGTGCATCCCTTGGGCGCTGTACAATCCGCGATATATTATCGTGAAAGGTATTTCCTTCTGCCGCCGTGATTGTATCCCCATCCGCTTTCAGTACAATACCGATATGGTCATGCTCCTGATTGATAAACACATTGTCATAAAGCACAATATCTCCCGGTTCCGGAAGGAAGTCTTCTTCCCCTTTGTGATATTCTATCCGGCTGTCTCCCACTGCGTATTCTTCCCAACCGCCGCAGCCTGCCAGACTGCAGGTTATGCACTCCCGGGGGCTGTATGGAATCTGAAAACCTGCTTCAACACAGCAGTAATACACGAACGCTGCGCACCACAATCTGTCCGCATCCTGAAGGTTCCATTTGGGAAAATGTCTGACAATGGGTTCAATATTGGATTCTTTTCCTTCCAGATATCCGTGAAAGGGCATTTGGGCCTTTTCTGCGGCAATTTCAGCCAGTCTTTTTCTTGTTCCGCTCTCCATTCTGTCCTCCCTAAGTCCGGAATCATCCCTTGACCGTCAAAATTCGCATTCCCCGCTTACTGCTGCCGGAACTGAATGGTCCCCGTTTCCGCATCCATGGAGTCCACAATGGCCAGGGATTCCAGATGATAGCCCAGATTCCGGATCACCCTGCCGCCGATCTGAAATCCTTTTTCCACCGCAATGCCCAGGCCCTCCACGACGGCGCCTGCGGATTCCGCTATGGAGATCAGCCCCTGAAGGGCACAGCCATTGGCCAGAAAGTCATCAATGATCAGAACATGGTCTTCCGGGCCAAGGAACTTTTTGGACACAATCACCTGATTCTTGTTCTTGTGGGTGAAGGACTCCACCTCCGCCACATACATTTCTCCCTCAATATTGATGGATTTGGACTTCTTTGCAAAAACCATGGGCACCCCGAATTCATTGGCCACGGGGTAGGCGATGGCGATTCCCGACGCCTCTATGGTCAGCACCTTGGTCACCTGCTTGCGGGCAAACCGGCGGTGAAACTCCCTGCCGATCTCGTTCATCAGGGAAATGTCCATCTGATGGTTCAGAAAACTGTCCACCTTTAAGACATTGCCCGGCTTCACAATGCCGTCCTTTGCAATTCTCTCTTCCAGAAAATTCATCTGTCGTACCTCCTGTGTAGGTTCACAGTATAGCATATTCCCGTTGGCTTGTCACCTTTTTTTCGGGAAAAAACTACTGCCGTTTCTTCTCCCTGTCAGCCCTGGTCTCCGTTCGCTCCAACTAACCTTCTCCCTGTATTTTTGTACAATAAAAAGCACCTGGACTTTTAAGGCTCTTTCTGAACTTTGGGTATAACAGCATCGCAATTAAGCCGTCAGATAAGTGTTCTGACGGCTTAACTTATATCAGATCCATAAGGGTAAAATCTTTGGTCTTGATCAAAAAAGCGAGCTTGCACTTTTTGGTCAGGTTGACAATCTTAGACCTGCCATATACCATACGTTTGATGAGCTTAAATTTGTTGTTGTTCCCTTCGACAAACCCAGAACTCACGTCCATGGATATCGCGTTCCTGACCGAAGCGATATCCTTTTTTAAACTATTACAGAAAGACGATAGTTTCGTATCAGCATATTTCTCGAAATATTTATCTATCTTCTCAGGTTCGTCACCCATCAGTATTTCGTGAAACTCATG
>CAJTLR010000170.1 GCA_910577185.1 uncultured Acetatifactor sp. | reverse complement strand
GAAGGGCATCACAGCCATCCAGATGGATCTGAAGAACGACGGCCTGACCATGGAGATCATCAAGAACGCCCTGGACATCACCTATGACGCCCGGTGCGAGATTCTGGACCAGATCATGCTGCCCTGCATCGCCCAGCCCCGTCCCGAGGTCAGCAAGTGGGCCCCCAAGATGATTACCATGCACATTGATCCCGACAACATCCGGGACGTGATCGGCAAGGGCGGCAGCGTGATCCAGAAGATCGTGGCCGACACCGGCGCGAAGATCGACATTGAGGACGACGGCACCATCCGCATCGCCTCCCCGGACTCCGCCTCCGCCGAGGCCGCCAAGCACGCCATTGACCAGATCGTGTTCGTGCCAGAGGTGGGCAGTCTGTACTACGGCCGGGTTGTGCGTCTGATGCAGTTCGGCGCGTTTGTGGAGCTGGCCCCGGGTAAGGACGGTCTGGTGCATATCTCCAAGCTGGCCAACAAGCGGGTGGAGAAGGTAGAGGACGTGTGCAAGATCGGTGATATGATGTGGGTGAAGGTCACGGAGATCGACGAAAAGGGCCGGGTCAACCTCAGCCACAAGGACGCTCTGCGGGAGATCGAGGAGAAGAAGGCCCGGGGCGAGGTTATCAAGTAAGGCTAAAGAAAATTTCGGACCCCTAGTATAGAAAAACTAGCGCAAAATCCATGAAAAATGGATTTTGCGCTAGTTTTCTGGTAGAGATATTACCTTCGAAAAAGCTAGGAAAAGTAGGGGAGATGTGGTAAAATAGGGAGCATGGAGTATATAGACTTAAGGAAAGTAGGGAGAGAAGGACTCAAGGAGATACGCAGGCAGGTCGTACGGCTCAAGAAATTAGGAAAAACGGGAAAGGAAATTAAGGAATTAACCGGTGTACGACAGAATCGCGCCAGCGAAATATGGACAGCGTATCAACGAGAAGGATCGGCCTCCCTGGAACGAAAAAATACGAGCGAAAGTCCGGGCGCCATATGGTTCTAACCCCGGAAGAGCAAGAGAATATCCGGAAGACAATTGTGGAGAAAGTGCAGGAAGAATTCGGAATCACCGGCAGGCTGCGGACAGAAATCGTAGAGCGCGGCTTTTTCCTGAAAGGCCGTCCTCCCATGCTGCCGGTGGAGACGAAACGGCAGAGGGTCAATATGCTCTCCGCAGTCAGCAGTCAGGACACCATGAACCAGCAGCGGCTGATCCGGTTTATGGAGCGCCTGATTCGCGTTTCAAAACAGAAGGTGTTCCTGATTCTGGACAATCTGAACGTCCATCACGGCAAGCTTGCTGCGTCCTGGCTGGAAAAGCACAAGGATAAAATTGAAGTGTTTTTCCTGCAGCCCTATGCTCCGGAATATAATCCGGATGAATACCTGCATCATTCTTTGAAGATTTCCGTTCATACAGGCCAACAGCCCTATACCAGGGAAGACCTCTGTCATAAGATTCACTTATTCATGCGGAAATTATAGCTCGGCAAAGTCAAAGAAGAGGTGCGATGGAAAGTGCGCATTGGGCGGGTTGAATCCCTTGGCCACTGAGGGTCCCGGCGGGCAGGGGGTATGCACGCCAAAGGAGTGGTCGTTTGATTACCGATTTGCTTGGTTTTATCTATCCATTTATTCAGAACTTTTTATTTTCGCAAGAGGTCTAATGTAAAAAAAGGCCGAGGAAAAAATGTAGTT
>CAJTLR010000169.1 GCA_910577185.1 uncultured Acetatifactor sp. | reverse complement strand
GAGAAATGCTATTACATAAACTGCCCGGCGAAGATAGGCGTCTATGTGGCGGACAAGGAAAATGTCTATCTGGTTGACAGCGGGAATGATAAGGATGCGGGGCGGAAGGTTCGGCAAATACTGGATAAGAACGGATGGCATCTGGCGGCAATCCTGAATACCCATTCCAACGCAGACCATATCGGTGGAAACAGATACCTGCAGGGGCAGACGGGATGTAAGGTTTATTCCGGCGGCATAGAGGCGGCTTTTACGAAGTACCCGGTGTTGGAGCCGTCTTTCCTTTACGGCGGATATCCGTGTAAGGATTTGCGACATAAGTTCCTGATGGCGCAGGAAAGCGATGTGACCGATTCTTCAGATGAGAACTTCCCAAAGGAGATTGAGGTGATACCCCTGCAGGGGCATTTCTTCGACATGGTGGGGTTCCGTATGCCGGACAATGTGGTGTTCCTTGCGGACTGTATCAGCAGCAGGGAGACGCTGGATAAATACGCGGTTTCCTTCATTTATGACGTGGGTGCATATCTGGAAACATTGGATAAGGTGGAGCAGATGGAGGCGGCCATGTTCGTCCCTGCCCATGCAGATGCCTCTGCTGATGTGAAGGAACTTGTCCGCTATAACAGGGATAAGGTGCATGGAGTGGCGGACAGGATTCTGTCCATCTGTGGGGAGCCGATATGCTTCGAGCGGATTTTACAGGAGGTGTTCAAAGGCTATGGGCTTTCCATGAACTTTGAGCAGTATGTATTGGTTGGAAGCACGGTGCGTTCTTACCTTTCGTGGTTGAAAGATACCGGGAAACTGAAGGCTGAATTTCAGGACAGTATGCTTCTGTGGCAGAAATCATAATTTTATACTCCGGAAACAATCCGGGAGGCATATAGGCAAAGCACGGAAAATCTGAAATCCTATATGCAGCGCCAGTGGAGCCTTGTCGGGGGGGATGGCCGGCATGTTCAGGGAGATGGAATGATACTCCCCAATTTGATAGGTAGTACCCAAAAAGTAACGGCTTGCTATTTTGACAACGATTCCTTAGGAATTGTCGGAAAATAACCGCTACAATTTGTTTAGGAAAAAGCCCGGAAATACAATAAAAATTGCTGCAAACTTGTAGCGGTTATTTGTAGACACTTCCTTAGTAACTGTCGGAAAATAACTGATGCAACTTCTTTAGAAGAAAGCCCGGAAATACAAGGAAAACGGCTATAAACTCGCATCGGTTATTTGCAGACGATTCCTTATACTGTCAGCGGAGGTGACAAGCATGGTTCGTTTTTACATAGTCAGGCATGGGCAGACGCTTTTGAACAGCTTAGACCGGGCGCAGGGATGGGCTGACTCACCGCTCACCGGAGTAGGAAGGCAGATGGCGGCTGACATAGGGCAGAAATTAAAGGGGATTGATTTTGATGCAGTCTATACCAGCGATATGCTCCGAGCCGTACAGACGGCAGAGCTGATTCTGGAAGCGGGCGAAAAGGGCGGTGTGCCGATAGAAAAGGACGCAAGGCTTCGGGAATGGTGCCTGGGGTGCATGGAGGCGGAGAACAATGCGGTTTTCGTAAAGAATGTATCGGACTGGCTGGGAGGGATAACCTCTTTTGCCGAGTTGAATGAGAGGATTTCTGACGTGGCGGCTGCCATTTATGAGCATGATACGACAGGAATGGCGGAGCCGTTCCAGA
>CAJTLR010000168.1 GCA_910577185.1 uncultured Acetatifactor sp. | reverse complement strand
TATTTTGACGAGGGAGCCTGGTACGCCATGGTGGATTTTGTGACGGTCTACGGCAAGGAAGATGTGCGGTTCAATTTTAAGAACGGGATGGAGATTAAAGTGTAATCCCCTGCGGCAGTGTGTCGCAAGGGATTTAAGAGAGTATGAAAGTTTTTCTGTAAATAGTGTTTTTAAAGGTCTTCTATGATAAAATAAATTATCATAAGGAGGCCTTTTACTATGGCAAGAGAAAAGAAACCCATACACAGAGTACAAATGACGGAAGGAAAACGCAGCATCATCCACCAGCTTCTGGAGGAATATGATATCCAGTCAGCGGAAGACATCCAGGATGCCCTGAAAGATCTTCTCGGCGGGACCATCAGGGAAATGATGGAGGCAGAAATGGATGAACATTTAGGGTATGAAAAGTCAGAGCGTTCAGACAGCGATGACTGCCGTAACGGCTACAAGCGCAAAAGGGTAAACAGCCGTTACGGTTCCATGGAAATCGAAGTGCCGCAGGACAGGAAGTCAACATTTGAACCACAGGTCGTAAAGAAACGCCAGAAAGACATTTCAGATATTGACCAGAAGATCATTTCTATGTATGCGAAAGGCATGACAACCCGCCAGATTTCGGAAACAATTGAGGATATTTATGGCTTTGAGGCATCAGAGGGCTTCATCTCAGATGTCACGGACAAGATCCTCCCGCAGATTGAAGACTGGCAGAACCGTCCCCTGGATGAAGTCTATCCGATCCTGTATATTGATGCAATCCACTACTCTGTCCGTGATAACGGAGTAATCCGCAAACTTGCAGCGTATGTAATTCTTGGTATCAATGCAGAAGGCAGGAAAGAAGTGCTTACAATCAGTATCGGAGAAAACGAAAGTTCAAAATACTGGCTTTCTGTTTTGAACGAACTAAAAAATCGTGGTGTAAAAGATATCCTGATCATCTGTGCGGACGGCCTTGCCGGAATCAAAGAAGCGATTGCAGCGGCATTTCCCAAGACAGAATACCAGAGATGTATTGTCCATCAAGTGAGAAATACATTAAGATATGTTCCTGATAAAGACAGGAAAGCATTTGCCGCAGATTTGAAAACGATTTATCAGGCGGCAGATGAAAAGAAAGCCCTGGCAGCTTTAGACCGGGTGACAGAAAAATGGTCTCCAAAATATCCGAATTCCATGAAACGCTGGAAAGATAACTGGGATGCCGTTTCCCCGGTTTTCAAGTTTTCAGCAGCCGTCAGGAAGGTAATTTATACAACAAATGCCATTGAATCACTGAATTCCACCTATCGGAAGCTGAACCGCCAGAGAAGCGTATTTCCGAGCGATACAGCCCTTTTGAAAGCCCTTTATCTGGCAACATTTGAAGCCACAAAAAAATGGACTGCCACGATCCGGAACTGGGCACAGGTCTACGGTGAACTGAGCATCATGTATGAGGGACGCTTACCAGAATAATAAAACAGTCAGAAAAACAGGCGGGTTTCCCGCCTGCTCTTGACATACAATTTTATAACTGTTATATATAACATGAAGGTGAAAAGCTGATTTTACAAATCCTTTCACCTGTCATTATCATAGAAGATCTTATTTACAGACTTTTCTTCATAGTCTCCTGGAAAGAATTGAGAAAACTTGAAATTGAAACAGTATAATTAAGAATATTAAGGTGGAGTTCACGTTTAACTTGTACTTTTTTTTGACGAGAGTATGAAAGTTTTTCTGTAAATAGTGTTTTTA
>CAJTLR010000167.1:623-1787 GCA_910577185.1 uncultured Acetatifactor sp. | reverse complement strand
TTTAGAGGATTTCCTTCCACCAGCGGACCTGGACAATGAATTTTCCCTGAAAAGCACACAGAACCCCAGACCACCTGCATAACAGCTGGTCATGGCGGGCTAAATGTCATTGTATCTGTAAATGGACTATTGGGTTATAAACAGCTGAACGACAGATATACTTTCTGAAACGTTTTCCGCCATATATTGCTTCTGCCCAGTCCAAGCTTTGTTCTCCGCGCATGCCTGGTGATATGGCATGCCATCATTACCAGATTCTTAATGACCGTCCCTATCCGGCGTCTTTTTACAGGGTGCTTCATGGGATGGGCCGGACCGATGCTCTCGTCACCAATCATACGCAGGATGTTATAGGCAGCCATCGCAAGTTCCAGTACAAGCTCATTTGTGTCGAACTTCCCAGACGGGAACCGTTCCAGAGCCATATCCGTCTTGATCTCACTGTGGAACTGTTCGCTTTCCCCATGCGCATGATAAAGGGCAATTACTTCCCGGTCAGTAAAATCCACATTGACATCCCACATGTTGACTTCCACCTCTGCCGGAAAAAGATACTGTCCCCGTTTGTCGATGCTGCGTTCTATTATTTCATACACGGTACGGATCGTAAATGGATGCTTTTTTCCATCGGAACCAGCATAGGAAATATCACGCCAGGTAGATCCTATATAAACGGTCTTCCCATCCCGTGGACTGGTGATATCCAGACATTTATCTTTCAGTTCCTGCAGCCATCCTTCTTTGCTTTCTCTGCGGAGATTGCGTTTGGTTATAAAAGAGCACCCGTTTTCCAGAAAAATACCGATGTTCTCTGTAGAATCGTTTCCGGAATCCAGACGGAACAAAAGAGGCTCTTTCGTGACCCTTCTGCATGCGTCAATGGTCTCCCTGAGAAATTCGGGCGTATGCTTCTGGCAGTGCTGGCTCCCTTTGCGCAGCTCGCAGTTAATGAGATAACCTTCCCGGCCAAAATAAGCCATCATTGGGGCATACCCGTCGCATCCCTTGTAAGTACGGGAAACGCCTTCCTTTTTGGTTTTTGAATTATCACAGGGCGTTACATCCATGTCAACGGGGATAAAGCCACAGGGGATTTTTGACGGGGAAACGTGATTTTTTACAAGCAGGTTCGTGTTTTCCCATAGAAGTGTACTGCGCATAGAG
>CAJTLR010000167.1:0-617 GCA_910577185.1 uncultured Acetatifactor sp. | reverse complement strand
AAACGTGATTTTTTACAAGCAGGTTCGTGTTTTCCCATAGAAGTGTACTGCGCATAGAGCGGCCAATCTCATCCATTCTCTGGCGAAGAATTTCCGGTGATGGAATCCGTTTAATCCCCATTGCCTGGCAGAAGAATTCCGGGTCGTCATCCGTCTCACGGACTGCCTCAAAATCAGGCTTTCCCATGCACAGGCATCCGATATAGGAGCCAAGGATATCACCATTTTTAATCTGATGTCCGGAGCGCCTGCCGGTAATATCCTGCATATTCAGGCGGTCAATGAAGCCACTGTTCTCCAGAAGATAACCCACCAGGGTAAGCCCTCCTGATGGAATAATACGTTCATTAGTGAATTCAATCTGGAAATGTGTTGGTTTCATAAAACTGCTCTCCTTCAGTATGTGATATTGACGATATTCTCAATAAAGATGATACCATATCTGGCGGTTTTATACTATAATCTGTTCACCAGGTGGGTGTGAAAATAGATAGAAGGAAAAACTTCGCAAATGTTGATTAAATATGCAGTTGTCAGCGTTCAAAGCAATTGAGTTTCACTGATTCAGGTATTATAAAGCAATTCATAAGGAAAACAGTAAAAAAGTATATCATGAT
>CAJTLR010000166.1 GCA_910577185.1 uncultured Acetatifactor sp. | reverse complement strand
TGAGTGATTGGACAAATGTCTTTTGGTTTTATATTTGGCTATGACTTTGTAACAGTTTCACTATATCATTAGATTATTAGGAGGAGAAGAGATGGAAAACAAAATAAGTTCCATGGAAAAGAAGCTTTCTGATGAAAAAGTGATTGTCATTGATTTTGGCGGACAATACAATCAGCTTGTGGCAAGACGTGTCAGAGAATGCAATGTGTACTGCGAAATTTATTCTTATAAGACAGATATTGAGCGGATTAAGGAAATGGCACCCAAGGGCATTATTTTGACAGGAGGTCCCAATAGCTGCTATGAAAAAGATGCACCTAGTTACTCAAAAGAACTGTTTGAATTGGGGATTCCTGTGCTAGGACTTTGCTATGGCGCACAACTGATGATGCTGGTGCTTGGCGGAAAAGTTGAAAAGGCGCCTGTTCGCGAGTACGGAAAAACACAGGTGCACGTGGACAGCACTTCGCCGTTATTTGCTGATGTGGCAGAAAGTACCATTTGCTGGATGAGTCATTTTGATTATATTTCCAAGACTGCCTCTGATTTTTGCGTGACAGCACACACAGCAGACTGTCCTGTGGCAGCGGCAGAGTGCCCAGATAAAAAATTATATGCAATCCAATTCCATCCTGAAGTACTGCATACCGTCGAGGGAACAAAAATGATTCATAACTTTGTGCGTGGTGTTTGCGGCTGTACAGGCTCATGGAGAATGGATTCCTTTGTTGAAGAATCTGTGAAGCAGATTCGTGAAAGAGTCGGAGACGGCAAAGTGCTTCTCGCATTATCCGGCGGGGTAGATTCGTCAGTTGCGGCAGGATTGCTGTCAAGGGCAATTGGCAAACAGCTTACCTGTGTATTTGTCGATCATGGTTTGCTGCGCAAAGATGAAGGGGATGAGGTCGAAGCAGTTTTTGGTGCAAATGGTGATTTTGACCTTAATTTTATTCGTGTCAATGCACAAGAACGCTATTATGCAAAGCTCGCAGATGTGACAGAGCCAGAACGAAAGCGGAAAATCATTGGCGAAGAATTTATTCGTGTCTTTGAGGAGGAGGCAAAGAAAATCGGCGCGGTCGATTTCCTCGCACAGGGAACGATTTATCCAGATGTGGTAGAGAGCGGTCTTGGCGGCGAGTCAGCAGTGATTAAGTCACACCACAATGTAGGTGGACTTCCTGATTATGTAGATTTTAAAGAGATAATAGAACCATTGCGTGATTTGTTTAAGGATGAGGTTCGCAGGGCAGGATTGGAATTGGGAATTCCAGAGAGATTGGTATTCCGGCAGCCGTTCCCGGGACCTGGGCTTGGGATTCGGATTATCGGGGAAGTTACAGCAGAGAAGGTGCGGATTGTGCAGGATGCGGATGCGATTTACCGCGAGGAGATTGCAAAGGCAGGACTGGACAGAAGTATCGGACAGTATTTTGCGGCGCTTACGAATATGCGGAGTGTCGGTGTCATGGGAGATGAGCGGACGTATGATTATGCGGTTGCGCTGCGTGCGGTGAATACGGTTGATTTTATGACCGCGGAGTGCGCGGAGATACCGTTTGCAGTGCTGCAGACCGTGATGAGCCGGATTATTAATGAGGTGCGGGGAGTTAACCGGGTAGTGTATGATTTGACCAGTAAGCCGCCGGGGACGATTGAGTTCGAGTGATGAAATGAACTTTAGGAAGCCAGTATTTATGCGCTTTCCAAGCAAATTTGTTTAGGTACTGGCAACGATTTGGCAACATTTTCAACATCACGCACTAAATAATTACATCAATGGCATAAGAAAA
>CAJTLR010000165.1 GCA_910577185.1 uncultured Acetatifactor sp. | reverse complement strand
GCACCGCTTCCGTTGTCCAGAAGTCTGTTTCAGTCGCAAGGGAGAAAGTCAAGGCAGAAATGTGGTGTTGAATATGTCCCTGGTTCCGGCATATCGAAGTATTGCCACCCTGCTTGTGCCAAGAAGATACAGAGGGAGAAGTCAAACGAGAGCAAACGCAGGAGCAGGGAACAGAAAAGGATGGCATGTATTGAACTGCCCGCAAAAAATGACCGACTGATTTAGACCACATTTTTGCAGAATGTGTGGCATAAACCGCATTCAGGGGGGATGTGGTGTTGAGTATGGCGGTACAGAAAAATATAATAGAATCCAGAAAATAGATATACCACTTGAAAGGTAGGAATCACCATATGAAAAAAATACTACTTCTTATGTCAGCCGGCTTGATGATATTTTCACTGACAGCATGCGCAGGCAGTCCAAGGTCAGACAGTGCGGCTCCAGCTGCGGATGACAGCAGGGTATCGGAGCAGAAAGGACAGGAAGAGGAAATGGGCAGTGCTTTGGAATTATCAGAAGAGACGGACACAACAGAGCCTGTTGGGGGAAATGATGTTTTAGTGGTATATTTTTCAAAAACAGGCAACACAGAAACGATTGCAAATATGATTGCAGGGTATACCGGAGGCGATTTGTTCCGTGTGGAAACAGTCACTGTTTATCCGGATGAATACAATGATCTGATTGAAGTGGCAAAAGAGGAGCAGGACAATGATGAGAGGCCGGAGCTTGCCTCAGCCGTAGAAGATATGGACAAGTATCAGACTGTGTTCATCGGGTTTCCTAACTGGTGGGGCACAATGCCCATGGCGATGTTTACATTTTTAGAGTCCTATGATTTTGCGGGAAAGACGGTCATTCCCTTTTGTACCCATGAAGGAAGCGCCCTTGGCCGGAGCGAAAGTGACATTGCGGCGTTGATACCGGAAGCAGAACTGCAAAAGGGGTTGGCTGTGAGGGGTTCCAATGTAGACAGTGCAGAAGATGATGTGGTGGGCTGGCTGGAAGAACTGGGCTTTGAAAGCCCTGCTGATGGAGACTAAAAGGCGATGCGGACAAAGCAGAAAATACGGCTCTGTGTGGATTTTGTAATGGTCATTTTGATGCCGTGCCCAATGGCCTATGCTTTTATGGGAGGAAAACTGCATGAATGGCTTGGCCTGGCAATGTTTCTGCTGTTTTTCCTGCATCACCTGCTGAATGCAGGCTGGCATCGGGCGTTGGGGAAGGGAGCTTACACGGCAAACCGGATATTAGGGACAGTTACAAACCTGCTTTTACTGCTGGCAATGGTTTTTCTGGCAGTAAGCAGTGTGATCTTGTCAGGATATGCACCATGGAATATAAAAGGCAGTATGGCTGTGGCAAGGCTTATGCATCTGGCTTTATCCCATTGGGTGTTTGTGCTGGCGTCTTTCCATCTTGGAATTTACTGGAACAGGATACCTGTTGCCGGAAAAGTGATGGCAGTTAAAAAAATATCGGTTCTGCTGCGGCTTGCTCTCCTGCTCTATGCAGCTTATGGGGTACATGTGTTTATCAAAAGGCAGTTTGCCTTTTATATGTTCCTGCAGGTTCAGTTTGCATTTTTTGATTATGGAGAGCCGGTGGCGCTGTTCTTTATGGAATATTTTGCAGTGATGTGCCTTTCCGCAGTGACCGGGTATTATATGTCGGTTTTATTACACCATCTGAACCGGAGCAGAAGACATTATGATAGAAACGGAGATTAAAAATTGAAATAAATAATATGCTGTGCCATCTGTATGATGCTGATGGCTGTAACCGTAGGATGC
>CAJTLR010000164.1 GCA_910577185.1 uncultured Acetatifactor sp. | reverse complement strand
GGGAGATAGACGGAATCCAGGTGAAATATTTGTCGGAAGTGGACTTAAACGACGATTGCGGTATTGTACTCTGCCTGAACAGGATGAACCAGCTCCAGGTAATCCCCTTGTTGGAGGCGCGGGGGTTTTTCCATTATTTTTGCATCTAAGCGTTTCGCTTTGCATGTCAGGGAAGGGCAGGGCTGAATGGAAAACATATATGATATCAGAAAACAGAAACAGCTACAGTTCATATTTCCGGATCAGCTATCCGCGTCGGTACCGTCATGGGGGCTTCTGCGGTCCTGTGCGGTTGTAGTCAACTTATATTATGCGGAAAAGGCGGCATGGTATTGTACCTATCTTAATTTGCTTCCGGAGGAGATTGTATTATATATTTTTTCATCAAACCGGAAGACCTTGGAGCAGGCCAGGAAGCATTGCACTCACAGGAATACAATTTTCCTGGAAAAGGAGAATCGCGGACGTGATTTGAGTGCATTTCTGGTAGCATTCCGTCCCTATCTGACAAAATACAGGCTGGTATGCTTTCTCCATGATAAAAAAGAACATAACCTGATGGGAAAAAAGGATGCGGACATATGGAATGAAAACCTGTGGGGAAATATGATCGGCACGGAGAAATATGTATACAATATTCTCGGATGCTTTGAAGAAAACCCCGGCCTGGGAATGCTTTTCCCACCGGAACCCTTGGGCGAGCATAAAATTGCCTGGTACAGGGTCTCCTGGGGAAACAATTTTCCGGAGTGTGTCCGACTGGCACAGAGAATGGACCTGTCGGCAGATATCAGCAGTACAAAGCCCCCCATTACATTGGGCAGCGTTTTCTGGACAAGGACGGAAGCCCTGGCCAAACTGTTTGAGATGGACTGGCAGTATGAAGACTTCCCGGAGGAACCAATGCCTCTGGACTATACCATCAGCCATGCCATAGAGCGTATCTTCGGCTATGTAGCCCAGGATGCGGGATATGATGTGGGGACTGTCATGACGGAGCGGTATGCTTCATGGTCCCTGCTGTTTTTGCAGGATTATGTCAGGAAAATGTTTTATGAATTATCCAGGCGGACCGGTGTGGAAAGCTTTCACCATATGCGGATTTTTGATGCGGAAGACAGAGTATGGGATTATGTGCGGACGCATAAAAAGTTCTATCTGTATGGTGCGGGTAAATTCGGAATCATCCTGCTGAAGCTGCTTCGCGAGAAAAAGGTTGAGCCTGCAGGATTTCTGGTAACAGACGGAAGGAAAACGCAGGAGCAGGCAGAGGGGCTGAAGATATATGAATTGACGGAAGCAAGGCATGCGGCGGCGGAGGGGGCGGGGATTGTCCTGACAGCGTACTGGCCGCTGCGGGATGAAATGATTCGCGAGCTGGAAAAGAACGGTTTTGTTGACTTTATCACACTGTTTGATGACAGGGAATAGCATAAGGAAAATCGAGGATACCATAAATGCAGGAATTTGAAGACTATCCATTCTGGGATCTGATTGCGGAAATGGCATATAAGCCCGGAAACGAAACATTGCGGAAGGGAACATACGGGAGATTCCAATCGCTGGAAGCCGGGAAAAAGCTGTATCTGTTCGGCTGTAATGAGGCATGCAGATTGTTTATAGAACGCTTTGCCGCCATGTATCCCATTGGGGGAATACTGGATAACTCGGAGGCCAGATGGGGGAAGGAATTCTGCGGACTGGCCGTGCGGAATCCCCGGGAGGCCCTGCCGGAAATACTGGAGGCAGATGCGGCTGTCATCATCGCCCTCCGCCTGAATGCGGACGCAGCGGCGGAGCAGTTGGAGGAGATGGGGGTTCGGCGGTATTACGGGCTGGGAGTGCTGCTGTCCGGAATCAGTCCCTACAGGGAGATGACAAAAC
>CAJTLR010000163.1 GCA_910577185.1 uncultured Acetatifactor sp. | reverse complement strand
GGAAGTTTTTTTTACCCGACAGGGAGAGTCTTGGCCATGTCTGCCGCCTGCCGGTACAAGGACGCTGCCTGGGAATATATTCGTGGTCTGCTAGAATCGCGTGTCAGCAAAAATCAGCCCCTCACTACGTTTTTGGATATACCCATCAACTTACATGACTATGAACTGCTTCTTTGGGGAGAGCTGCAGCAGACGAACAGACTTCTTGCGGAGGTAGGGTCTGTAGAGAAGTTTCTAAAAGATGAAATAATTGCTATGAGACGCCATTTTAACTATGGACCGGAACTCCACCTGATGCGTCCTCTGACAGAAGAAGAATCCCAACGGCACCGAGATCTGGTCAATCACACCACCCTCCTCTACTGGCCTGACGACGAGCTGTCCGACATCGTATGGGACTCTTTAGGCCCCTATTTCGCCGGGGACTGGACGCTGGACCATACCATAGATATCATCCAGAGCCGTGCCACGCTGTATGTCAATGAACAGCGGTAGAGGCGGGACCGCGCATACGGCCCCGCTTTCCGCACACAGTCCTTGACTCTTTCGATTTAACGTATTAAAATCACAATGAAAAAGGGGGTGTCGTATGAAAAGAGATATAAAAATGCAATTTCTCATGCTGCTGGCGGCGTTGTCCTGTGTGCTGGTTCTCCCCGCCTGCGGGGAGAACCAGAACGCACCCGAGCCTGACGAAAATATTCTGATTTACGCCGCCCTGAATCCAGTATCCAAGGAACTTGCTCATTCTGTGGAGCTGTTCAACAGGGACCACCCGGATACGCAGATTGAGATACATGATTACTCTGACGAGGGCGGTCTGAAACGCCTCCAGACAGAGCTGGTGCTGGGGAAAGTCCCGGATATTATGGAAATGCACTATTTCGGAAAAGCCGGACCCAGGGTAGCTGCCGACAATAATTCCTACAGGGTTGTTCCGGGGAGCTATGCGGATGCGGCGGACGAACACTGGATGCCCTACCGGGTCATGGCGCAAAAGGGATATCTGGAGGACCTGTGGCCCTATATAGAAAGCGACCCGGACTTTGGCAGAGAGGGAGTCCTGGAGGCGCCAATCAAGGCCGCTGAGATAGATGGCGGCCTTTATATCCTTTTTCAGAGGGTGACAATTTTTACTCTGACCGGGCGGGAAAGCGTGGTGGGAGACCGGTACAGCTGGACGATGGAGGACGTGATGGAGGTCCTGAACGAAATGCCGGAGGGGTCCACCATCCTGCGGTACAACATGACCAGGCGGGACGCGTTTTTCAATCTGCTCCGGTTTTCCCTGGACCGGTTTGTGGACTGGGAAGCCGGGGAATGCCATTTTGACAGCCAAGGATTTCTTGATCTGGTTCAATTTCTGGAAAATATGCCCAACGAGGTGGATTATGAGGACCCCATAGAGGCGGAGGAGGAGGTCAGACGGCGAATCAGGAACGGGCGGCAAATGCTGGAAGGTATGATGATCGACTGGCAGGACTCAGTGGGTTATTCGGACGCGATTTGGCAGGAGCGCGCCGCCTTTCCCGGCTACCCGACAGCGGACGGCAGTTCGGGCAGCTTTTTTTATCCTTTAGGAACGATCCTGTCCATGTCCTCTGTCTGTCGGCACAAGGACGCAGCTTGGGAGTATATCCGCTGGCTGCTGAAACCGCGTGTCAGTAAAAGTCAACCTGTCACCATATTTATGAACATACCGGTCAGTATGCACGATTATGAGCTGCTGATCTGGGGGGAGCTGCGTCAGCATTATCGCTCCGCCGAGTTTATGGGAATTCTGGAAGATCCGACGATTCTCCAGAAAACAGATTATCCACTTTTTTCATATCGCCACTTCAACTATGGCCCGCCAGTGAATCTGATGCGCCTTCTGACAGAGGAGGACACCCAGCGTTACGAATCCTTGATTAACCACACCACCCTCCTCTACTGGCCTGACGACGAGCTGTCCAACATTGTATGGGACTCTTTAGGCCCCTATTTCGCCGGGGACTGGACGCTGGACCATACCA
>CAJTLR010000162.1 GCA_910577185.1 uncultured Acetatifactor sp. | reverse complement strand
AAAAGTATCCCTATGGCTCCTGCAACAGTAAAGTACTACTCTTGCTGCTGTTCGCATGTCAGGGATTACTGTCAGCGCAATGCCTTACAGGAATTCTCATACAAAGATGCGGCTTCTTTCACAGCAGAACAGCTGAAACTGGCTGAAAATGGTAAATTCGGCAAAATCTATGCACTGATCATGCGGAAAGCCGCTTACTATGTGGCAGATTGTTTCGAAACAGGTACGCTTGAATGGAAACGCAACAGGTATACAATAACGGAACTACCTGAAAATTACCAGCAGATTCTTGGTTCTTTTGAGGAGTCTATTTCCGGAAAACTTGCCGAAGGGTCAGTCTATAACATCATTCATGAAATCCGGAAATTCCTGAAGTATCTTGAGAAAGCAGGCTGCCTCACTATCCAGGATCTGTCAGCTGATATCCTGCGTGCATATGTGATCCAAGAGGCTCCTAAACACATGGGCAATTACGTAAACCTCACATGGCCTCTGAAAAAGTTCCTTGCTTATGTCAAAAAGAGCGGCGTTGCCCTCTCAGGAACATTCGATTTCCTTCTGGCAAACCCGGCACCTGTACATGAGAGGGTGCTTCCGGCATTTGATGATGATGAAACAAAGGCAATACTTGAAAGCATAGATACATCAACAAAACAGGGCAGGCGTGATTATGCGGTGGTAATGCTTGCGCTTGACACCGGCCTTAGATGGTCGGACATTGCCAAGATGCAGCTTTCCGACATTTTATGGGAGAAGCGGGAAATCCGGGTGAAACAGGAAAAGACGGACACTCCGCTTACACTTCCGCTGACGCTCCGGGCAGGGACTGCCGTAGCAGACTATATATTAGAGGCCAGGCCGAAATGCAGCAGTCCATATGTTTTTCTCCGCCTCAGAAAACCTTACTCTTCTATGCTTTCATCTGCGTCTCCCACAAAAGACCTCATGGGACGTTACTTCAAGAAAAATGGTATCGAACACCATTTCGGTGATGGAAAGACATTTCATGGGCTCCGCAGGACTATGGGAACCAATCTCGTCAGGAACGGGACCCCGCTGGAAGAGGTGTCACAGATCTTGGGCCACCGCGATATAAATTCGTCCAGGCACTATATATCCCTCCATGATGAAATGCTGGCTGAATGCTGCATGGACATCAGCATGTTCGCTACAGAGAAGGAGGGGCTGCAATGAAAACAAAACAGAAAACATTTGTATTTGCAAGCCTTTTTGCCGATGACATCCAGGGGATGGTGGAATACAAAGCCGCACTCGGACATAAATGCGAAAGCTATGCCTGGGCCCTGCAGACTTTTGACCGGTACTGCCTGTCCCATCATCCGGATTCCGGCACGCTCACCCAGGAGATCGCTTTTGGCTTCTGTCAGGCCGGGACAGATGGGAAAAACTGCGGATACCGCGCAGGCACAGTCCGGGAATTCGGCCGTTACCTCTCTGCCATAGGGAAAGAGGCATACATCCTTCCCATGAATTTCTTCCCGCAGAAAAAAGCAGACCTTCCCTATATCATGTCAGATAATGAGATCCGGTCATTTTTCGGGGCAGCAGACCGTTATCCCCATGCAGACAACAGCCCCCTGCTCGAATATACGGTTCCGGTAATCTTCAGGCTCCAGTTCGCTACGGGAATGAGGCCGCAGGAAGCAAGGACCCTGAAGCGGGCCGACTTTAATTTTTCGAAAAACACGATATATATAGATGAAGCAAAAGGCCATAGGGACCGCAGGATTTTGACTCTGCCGAATGTGATGGAACTGTGCAGGAAATATGACGCCATAGCAGAATCCCTCCATCCTGGCAGGACATATTTCTTCCCGTCCCCTGACGGCAGCCCATACACGCATGGCTGGATGACGGAAAAATTCCACAAATGCTGGGAAAATGCCGGGAACAATACATCTTCCAAAAGCTGTACCCCCTATGATCTCAGACATAATTTCGCAACAAGGACGCTCATGCGCTGGGTGGAGGAAGGAAAGGACCTGAATGCATATGCGCCATACTTAAGCACCTACATGGGGCATGTCACTTTTAACAGCACCTTCTATTACATCCACCTTCTGCC
>CAJTLR010000161.1 GCA_910577185.1 uncultured Acetatifactor sp. | reverse complement strand
ATCATTCCTCCCCCATAAGGAACTGTCAATCTTGGATGTATCCATGACATTGTAATATGCTCCCGGATACTTTGATTTCAGCATTTCCTTAAAACTAACATTCTCTGTTTTCCCTGCCGCTTTCGTAGCCGCAAGCTCCGCAAAACTCACGCCCTCGCTCTTGCCTGCCGCATTCTTCCGGTACTGCTCCGCCAGATAGTACCCTCCCAATTTACCTGTCACTCCGAAATCCGTCATCACTTCTCCTCATTTTCATTTTTCATCATCACCGACAGGATGAACACCCTGCCGTTTCATAAAGTCCATCGGCAGATACGCCCCCATTTCAAACCGCGATTGCACCAAGTGACTATAAATTGCACGAAATGACCATAAAGTTTATAACATCACCACCGCCAGGAACTTTTCTGCGTCGCAGGAAACGGCGAAATCGCCCCCGTATTTATCCGCCACGGCCTTCACGTTCGACAGTCCGGTGCCTTCCGTGACCTGCACCTTTTCCACCACGGGGTTCCTTACGGAGAAGATCAGCTTCCCGCCCTCCTGCACCAGCTTGACGTGGATGACGGCATTCCTCCCCTGCCGCACAACCTTCACGCATTCATGGATGGCGTTGTCCAGCAGGTTGGAGAGCAGGATCACCGTTTCCTCCTCATTAAGCCGCAATCCGCCCATGTCTCCCACACGGAACGTCATGGACATGCCCCGCTCCCTTGCGGCATGGAACTTCTGGTTCAGGACGGCATCCACCACCGGATGGTTTGTGCTGACCGCTACCATCTCCACCGATATGCTTTCTGTCAGCCGTTCCGCAAGCGCGGCGGCGGCCTGCGTATCGCCCTTCTTCACCAGCGCCTGCATTGTCCTTATCTGGTTTTTGTAGTCGTGCATCTTCCTCCCCTGCCGCTCATAGACCGCCTGCATATCCCGGTAATGGGCAAGCTGATCCTCTGTCTTTCTTGCAGACTCGGTTCCCATCCGTATTTTCTTCCCCCGCTCCAATATTTCCCGCAGCAGCCAAATGACAAGGAAATTGACCATGACCAGCCCTGTGGAAAGGAAAACGCAGATCTGTCGCAGTTCTGGCTGCTCCTTGCACCGGAAAAATGTCAATACAATGGAAGATAATGTAAACAAAGGCATCAGCCCCAGCTTCAGCCATTCTCCGTCCGTAAGTTCCCCATAATCCGCCCCCTCTTTCCATACCCTGCGGAAAAGAAAAATAAAGACAATCCAGCACGCCTTTGCAAACAATGCCCCGGGGACGCTCCATATCCCCCATATGGCCTCCTGTGTTTCCCATAGATCCATCAGGCTGACTAACATCAGATCAGTCAGAAATATCATGGAATAATTTAACATAGAAAAATATATCCCCTGAATCCAGCCTGCCTGATAACACACCCTGCCAAGCAGGATATATCCTAAGATATACACAGGCAGTTTCCACATATCAATCCAGTATCCTGCCGTACTGGCAGCAAACATCATGGCCAGATATGCCGGAAATCTGTATCGGCAGAAAAAAATCCCTTTCTTCCGGCCCAGAAAAGTGTCAAAGAAATACACGTTCCCCCATGCCTCTACCACCATGATACAAACTGAAAACATCCACCGCCCCATAATCACTCCGCCCCCTTAAACAATGTGTACTGCCGCTTTACTTCCGGGTATCTGGACTTCGGGACGGAAATCTCCTTCCCTGTGGTCAGTACCATGACATAGCTGCCGAGTTTTCCGATGTACCTCATGTTGATGAGGAAGCTCTGGTGTATCCGCACGAAGCCCATCCCCGCCAGTTCCACCTCCAGCTCATCCATCTTCTTATAGATGCTGTATGTCTCCCCCGCCGTGTAGAACACGTTCTTGTGCCTGCTGGTCTCGATATAGATGATGTCGTCCACCCGCAGGCGCACGTTCCCCTCCACAAAATCGAACTCCACCACACGCTCCTCCCGCAGGATGTCCTCCACGCACTCCGGCAGCGTCCGTTCCAAGTCGTCCTTTAACAGGAAACGGCTGGCCTTCACCTTGTACCCGTCCAGCGCATAGTTCACATAGGCGGTCACCAGCACGATATGTACCTTCGGGCATTCCGCCTTGATCCTCCCCGCC
>CAJTLR010000160.1 GCA_910577185.1 uncultured Acetatifactor sp. | reverse complement strand
CTCCATCGGGTCCATCCAAAGTCTAAAGTCTGCCGCAATCTCAGGGTAGGCACTCACGCCTCCACCTTTGCCCTGTTTTACATACATCCCAACTGCGTGCGTCCTTCGAATCCATAAAGATGGCGTAACGGTCAGCGATGTTGTATGTGCCTCATGAATCAGCTCCTCGCAGGCCCTGTCATCAAATACTCCGTTCATATCATTTTCCCATTGGCGGAGGAATTCCAAAGTATTCCGGCTTCGCATCCAGCTTTGAATGACATACCCAGGAGAATCTTCTGTGTATTTTTTTGCTATTTTTGTCAACGAAACCATAGCTCCACAAACCATGGCTCTCACATAGCGCTGCATAATTTCAATCTGACTTCCAATCTTTTGGGATGTCCGCAGCTTTTCTTCATCCAGCGAATCGTAAAAGGTCTTTCTGTGATAGTCTGCAAAGTCTTTATCTATCAGTCCCTTCCCAAGAAGCCGATCAACCGTAGACTCATAATGGAATGCAATGCGTATGTATAAATCACTCATTTCTTCCGGCGTCATGATCCAGTTCTCCCCTTTTTCTGACAGTATAGCAGAAAAAATGGGATTTGAACAGCCTTAATTTGCTTCGAGAAATGGAGATTGATATCTAACTGCCTTTCTGGGATGTCCGGCTTTGTCATAATCCACATTGCACCGGCGCTCCCGTTCAAATTGAGCATCCATGTATGTCCTCATACCAACAATGGGAATATATTTTGCGTTGGATAGGAGTTTGTCCACCGCTGCCCTGCCCCATTTCGGATTACCAGACGGGGATGGGATGCCCTTTGCGTGAAGCATATCCACAATTTTGCCCAAACTGGCACCAGCAAGATAGTATTCAAATATACTGCGGACAGCATCCGCTTTTTCTTCATGCACAATGATTTCCTCATTAACTAAAACATAGCCATACGGAAGTTTCATAATGACCTCACTTTCTTAAACATAAATAAAAGCAGGTTTAAGTGAGAATGACCTCACCCAAGCCTGCACTATAACATACCAAAACATGTGATTATAGCCGATTTGTAAGATAAATTTACAGCAGATTAGCCAAATTTTGATTGAACCTGCGTATAAGTGGCATTATAAACAGGCTTTGTCTACTGTTCCTTCTGTAGAGGAAAAAGATGCAGGCCGGTAACCGCAATGTCAATAACCTAACAAGCAAGAGCTAAGAATTATCGTAAAATAGAGGGAAAGCACTGGTGAGGGCGCTAGATGGGTCAGGAAATGGGCATGACAAAGTGGCAGATCAAACATCTGCAAAAGGCTCGTAATATGAGAAATTCTTAAATAAATTATGGCAATCTGTAAAGGAAGCTGACAGGATATTTAACCGTCGGATGTCGAGGCGATGCCCGGCCTGGGCGTATAGGAGAAACAAATCTGGGAATGAGCGCCTCCAAATCAGTTGGAGCAACTCTTCCGAGAAAAAAGTTGCGGCAAATATGCGCGGCAGCAGAAAAGTTGGCCCTATAGGCATATTTGTTGCCGGATCGTTCAATGACTACGGACATGGAGATCAGCTCAGAGAAGTTATACATGGTCAGGCGGGCAAATATCTCCTGAAGGATAAAGTCCGGCCTTTTGGCATGAAAGTGCGAGAGTCCAATGGTATATTTTAACTCGCGGAATGAAGTTTCGATCCCCCAGCGCATGGCATAGAGCTGCTTCAGTTCATCAGGAGGGAAATCAAGATTCGTCAGGACGGTCTCAAAGGATGAATCAGACAATTTGAAACGGACTACGCGAAACGAGATGATGTAAGGAGGAATGTCAAGCCCTTTTTTATTTTTCATGGGAAGATAATCAAACGTATAGTTGCGCAGCTGTTTGAACTCATTTTTGCTGCCAAGCAGGCCCTTGAATTTGTTCGTCTGCTTACGGGAAAGCGCAAGCCGGATCGGAACATCAAACTCGTCTTGGGCGGGAAGCTCTAACCCATTGACAATGCCGTTGCTGCTCCTGTCCTTGACACGGATCAGGAATTTCCAACCTTTTTCCTGAATATGGGCAAAGACGTTATAGGACTCATAACCTCTGTCAGCGATGATGATAGCAGGGTATGCGGTATTGGCTCTATCCACCATATCACAGAGGGCGCGGCGCTCATCATACTGATGCCTGCCCTGAACAACAGCGTCCATGTAGATATGAGAGCAAAGGTCATACAAGGCGTTCAGGTGCTTCAGGTTGTAGGGCTTCTGTCCGCCA
>CAJTLR010000159.1 GCA_910577185.1 uncultured Acetatifactor sp. | reverse complement strand
TTTATAATATATTAATAGAGACCAATAAACTTCATAGCCGCCCTTATCGTACTCTTCTTCTGTGGAAAAATAGGACAAACATCCATTCGTATACCCATTTACATAAAAAAACGGATTATTTAGCTTCTCCATTGGCTCAAGAGCAAACTCAACCATTAATTCATATGGAACTCCACAAATACACCATTTTCCAATTGTAAAATATTGAACTTCAATCGTTTCCTCTTGCCGGTACACCCCTGCATTATGCAGTCTCCCGATTTCCTCCAGCCATGCCCTGCCATCTATTCCACAATATTTCTTTGCTTCTTCTGCAATTTTTTCCGCCATCGTAAGAGATGGTACGTCAGCATACAAACGCATTTCTCTTGAATACATATCCATCGCTAACGTATCTGCCACTTCAATCAGCGCTATCCTTTGCGACAATTTTTCCCAGACAACAGCTGCCATATCTTCTAAAGCTGTGCCTGACCTGCTATATTGCGCTCCTCTTGCATCTATTGGCGTTTCTGCGGAATTGAAATATTTAGGCGCTATATTTCCGGCCGAACCCTGTATCACCATGATCGGACAGCCACAGTTCTCCTGCAGCAGCTCCCTTATACTTCCAAAATAATCCGGTGATATCAGATAATTGTCGCGTTTCAATACATTGCAGTGAGCCGTTACTCGAATCAAAAGTAATTTTCTCTCATCTTTGTCTAAGCCGCATACTTTCAATATGCCGGCTCTTTTATCCAAATTTGTATTATCTTCTCGTCTATTAACCCCAATATCTACTTCTACATTGTCCCATCCTATTAAAACCGGATGCATATCATTCTCCGCACTATGTACCGCCCTTAAAACATTACTGCATACCATTTCAAAATATTCTTTTGAAGCATCCACATTCGGCGCGGAATGACAATGTGAAAAGCACAACATTACTTTATCACATGTAATTTCCAGAATATTGCTCACTTTCATCCGCAGTATATCTGCCAATTCCTTCTTAAATCCGATACTGTCAATTGTAATCAGGCAGTAACGATTTCCGCTTTCCCATATGGACACTTGCGCAACTAATGGTTTCAATACCCCTCTGGACGTATTATCCATTCTATTAAACCCAATCAACTGCATCGGAATTCTTGGTGTTATATCTGTTTCAGCATACCCTAGTTTTATCATAATCATTTTCCCTCATCGATTTAATTGAAATGCACATTTCTACTGGCAGCAATTTACTATCTTCATTTATTATAACATCATTTTACAACTTTTTAGTCAGAATCTTTATACCCTTTTCGGAAAATGCTCCTGAAGAGATTAAACAGTTTCTCAGCCTTATAGACAAGTACTTACATTATCATTCCGTAATCGTCAAATAATAAAATGCTTTTCCGCCCTTTTTTCTGTGATTATTCCAATCTTCTTCTATGGAATTCTTCACATTTTTAGAATCCGAAAAATCATTTCCTCGTTTTTTACAGTGTTCAGCCAGTAATTCATCACTGATGTCAAGATATATTACCACATCACAATCTACAATGATTGTAGTAAACAATGGATGACCGACTTTCACCGATATTTTCTCATAAACCAACTTATCTATAAAGTCACCAATTTCCTTTGTCCAGGGTGTTTGACTAATAAATTCTGCTTCCTCTTTGGTTAATTGCGGCCATAATTCATCGTCCAAATCCACACAATCAGGGATTTGCTTCAACAAGGTTGTCTTGCCACAACACGTTGTTGCCAAAACGCAGATACGCTCATCTTTATGCTTATAAAAAATTGCATTTAGTGCATTTATCGTTTCCTGCGCAGAAGTTTGTATTGACATGCCGTAATCCTCCTCATATCCATATTCTGATTAATGGGTACGCAGTTCCGAAAAGAGAAAATCTAAATTAGTCCTGGCAGACAATTCTGGTGTGCCGCACTCCGGAATTTTGCCGCTCCAGGGCCCGCAAAATGTATGAATTCTTCCTTTTTCCCACATTTTTCTATCTCTATACATGGCAGTAATCTCACGTTGTTCAAAAGTATGGTCATTCATTAGAATCGCAATAATGTCTCCAATTCTAATTGTTTCTCCTTTTTCAGCGATAATATATACTTGAACTTCATTCCTGTCATAAGCTGATGTACTCGCCATTTGAAAAATCATGATACACACCTCAGCTTCCGATTGCCAATCAAAGCCCCCGCTGCAAGCAACGGGGTATCAAACTTGCAACGCTGCAGAACAGAAAGCGTCCAAAGGACACTTTGG
>CAJTLR010000158.1:239-2279 GCA_910577185.1 uncultured Acetatifactor sp. | reverse complement strand
GGCTCTTTCCGTAAGCTGAAATATACCATCGGCTTAAGTAATTTCCACGCATACAAGCCGGAATACATCAAACAGGAAATATGGGCAAAACTGATTGCATACAACATAACGGAAACCCTTATCAGCCTTACGGTCATCAGGCATGGCCAGACCAAACATGAATATAAAGTAAATTTCAGTATGGCTGCACATATTTGTAGGGTCTCCCTCCGTCTGCACACGGGGGAAAACCCTATAGATGTAATGTCACTGCTTCAAAAGGAGCTTATCCCTGTCCGGAATGCCCGCCGGTACCCACGCCTTCAGACGGCACACTTCCGAAAACCACGGTACTTTATATACCGGGCAGCATAAAGCAGTTCCATTAATACCTATAATACCTTTTTATGAGGCAGATGTAAATCTGCTTGTTTGCCATGCAATTCTATTCCATTCTAAGTGATACAGGATGAAAAATATCCCTGGATTCTTTCTGGCACTTCCATTTTCCCTGCCCATTGGCCCTTTGGAAAAAGCGGCACACATTTCTTTCGCCCTTAACTAAATGACATTGACAAAAAAAGTGACAGGTTCATGCTTGGATGCAAGGCAGTCGCAGGCCTTTCTGTTACCGAAATAGCCAGTGAGTCACAGGTAAGCCGTGAATGGATGTACCAGCAGAAAGACTGTGTGCCGGGCCACATCAGTTCCCTGGACAATGATAAAGAATCCGCCCCTTCCATCGTTATGGATATCAGTTTTGTAAAACGCATGGTACTGAGCCTTTCCCTGGACTGCCACGCATCCGCAGACGGCATCAGCAGGACATTTGATTCTGTCCTGGGGCTGCACATTTCAGCCAGGAAGATCAGCTCCATCCTTGCAGAACGTGCAGAAGCATTTGACGACAGCATCTCCCTGGAAGGCATCGCACAGGGGACAAATGACGAGATATTCCAAGGAAACACGCCTGTGCTCACATGGATCGATGCGGAATCCGCATATGTATACCTTCTGGCGGAAGCCGGTGACCGCAGTGCCGATACCTGGCAGCTCTTTATGGAAGACCGCAAGGAACATGGCCTGGAGTTGCAGGTAAGCATCAGTGATGCGGGTACCGGGGTGACCGCAGGTATCCCGAGGGCATTCCCCGGCATCTGTGTACAGCCAGACATATTCCATGAACTCCGCCCGGCCGGAGCGGAAGTCGCCAGCCTGGAAAGGAAAGCGGAAAAGCTGATATCGGACGAGGCCAGGCTGGAAGAGCGCGCCCGCGGGAAACGCCCGCACAGGAAA
This sequence comes from uncultured Acetatifactor sp., assembly GCA_910577185.1. Lineage (GTDB taxonomy): Bacteria > Bacillota > Clostridia > Lachnospirales > Lachnospiraceae > Acetatifactor. Next base: position 1,004 of record CAJTLR010000158.1, on the reverse strand, counting down.
AACTTGGAACAGCTAGGCCAGATCCACCAAAAAGTGGAGCGGGCCATCCGGGAATATGACCTTTAGAACATCCTTTTCCACTGGCTCGTGGAGCTGGTGGGGTTCAGCGGGTACCCATTCCGGGACGCATGCCGGATTGCAGGGTGGGTGCTGTCAGAAATGGAGGCAACGTTCCCCGGCACGCAAGTTCGTCGCCCAAGCCGGGAAGCTCCGCGAAAGGCTGCCGCAGATGCTGTCCTTCCTGCAGCGCCTGGAGAACAGTTTTGCCATGCCGGCCATGGAAAAAGGGATCCCTCCGGAAGCGTTCCGCATAATATACGCGCAGAAAGCATTCCACCCATTTTCCAGGGAGTATATCAGCACGGAATATAGCCTCGGCATGCTCCCGGGCAATAACTACATGGCAGCAAGAGAGGAATTCAGCCGTATACTGGACAGCACAAAAAGGGCGAGCAGTCTGGTGGAGAACCTGAACGGCCGCATCCGTATGTACATGGACCTTAAGCGCACAGTGCCGGAAAAATATTTTACCCTGCTGAAAGTATACTTCAACACGAGAAAATACCATCGGAGCTGGATTCCCGGGCGTGTGGGCAAAAGCCCGTTGGAATTATTGACTGGGAGAAACTGCCCTGAATTTCTGGAAGTGCTTGGTTATTAAAGTGTATATACTGATATCGCAATTGCTGAAATTGTCAGAAAAATCTGCCAATGGGACTTTTTGCGCCTAAACAAGAAAATAACTATTTGTCAACTAACTTATCT
>CAJTLR010000158.1:0-229 GCA_910577185.1 uncultured Acetatifactor sp. | reverse complement strand
CCAGGAAGAATAATCTATAGTTCCCGGGAGAAATTCCAACTACATTAATTCATCCCGAGGTAATAATGTTGGAAACTTTATGCCCAACAGTTTGTAAATATCATTGACCTCTTTGACTGGCTCCTGTGGAATGATATTTTGTTCGTATACCTTGCACTTTTGGTTCCTCAATTTCATGAATGCGCCTTCAGGATTTATCCTGTCCCCTTTTTTACGTCGGGACAGGATA
>CAJTLR010000157.1:252-2283 GCA_910577185.1 uncultured Acetatifactor sp. | reverse complement strand
CACCCTGATGCGGCTGCTTTGCGGGGTTTTAAAACCCACAAGCGGGAGCATTACCCTGGACGGCATGGATGTGTCCCGGGAGGAGTACAGGGCGGAACTGAGCTATCTGCCCCAGGATTTCGGCTATTATCCGGATTTCACGGGAACGGAATTCCTGCTGTACATGGCGGCGCTGAAGGGACTGAACAAGGCATGCGCCAGACGGAAAGCGGCGGAATTGTTGGAAGTTGTGGGCCTGGAGGACATGGGCAGAAAGAAGATACGAACCTATTCCGGCGGCATGAAGCAGCGCCTGGGAATTGCGCAGGCTTTACTGGGAGAGCCGGGGCTGCTGATCCTGGACGAGCCAACCGCTGGGCTTGACCCCAGGGAAAGGGTGCGCTTCCGGGAGCTGATCGCACAGTGGGGGAAGGAAAATATCGTGCTTCTGTCCACCCATATCGTCTCCGATGTGGCGCATATCGCGGATACCATCCTGATGATGAAGGGCGGTGAGCTGATCTATCAGGGCGTGTGGGAGGAACAGGAAGATCTGGAGACGTTTTACCTGGAACGAATGTGACATAGGTGTCATATTGGGCGGTCCGGGGAAGAAGGCCGTTGTTTGGAAGGCGGGACAAATCTTGATTGGTATGCGCGATAAAGCGCGCAGAGGGGATAAAAATGAGTCAGATGGCAATGTTGTACAAATATGAATTCAGAAAAATAGCAAAACGGAAAATTATATGGATTTCCCTGCTGATTTCCGTGATCATCATACTGCCCACCATAGGAGGTCCCGTGTTGGATTTCCTCTATGAGAGCAGCGGAACGGAAACCGCGTACCAGGCTTTTCTCAAAGACAGAGAGTATGAGAAAAAACTGGAGGGCAGGCTCATTGATCAGAGCTTATTGGAGGAGACAATGGAGGCCTACGGCAAAATTCCGCAGACAGAGGGTCCTTATTCCGCCACGGAGGAATACCGGACTTACGCCCGCCCATACAGCGCGATTTTCCGGTTTGTGAGAGTCATGACGGATATGACGGTGAACGAGTCCCTGAACTGGGAGGCGGATGAACAGGAGTTATACGCCGGAAACCGGGTCTTGCTGATGAGCACGGCAGACAGATATCGCCTCACCCCGGAGGAAACGGAATTCTGGCTCCGACAGGAGGAACAAAAGCCCTGGCCTGTGGAGTACCGATACAAGGAGGGGTGGTGGAGATTACTGGACTGCGTATATACTATAGAACTTCTGGCCATAATGGTGACGGCCATCTGTCTTTCCGGCCCGTTTGTGGAGGAACATACACGAAAAACCGATCAGTTGATATTGAGCAGCCGATATGGAAGGCAGCCCTGCTTTTGGGCGAAATTTTTGGCGGGACTGACGTTTGCCCTTGCACTTTCCCTGTTTTTCACGGCAGTGTCCTTCCTTACCGCCTTTGCCGTTTACGGCGCGGAGGGATTTACTGCGGATTTTCGGCTGACGGGCGGCAATTTCCCTTCCATGACCCTGGGGGAGGCGGTTTTGATCTCTTACGGGTGTATGACGGCTGCCGTTCTGGTGGCAGGGGCTTTTGTGATGGTTCTGTCCGAACTGCTGAAAAGCAGTATCGGCGCCCTTTCCCTGGTGACGGGGATGGTACTCCTGTCCATGTGGGTGGATATTCCGGAGCATCTGCGCGTGCTGTCCCAGATCTGGAGCTACATGCCCAGTGAGTTTATTGCCAAGTGGAATCTCTTCAATCCCAGGACGGTTCCCCTGTTCGGCGCCTTTTTCCTGTCCTGGCAGGTGGTTCCGGTGCTGTACCTGCTTCTGGGCCTGCTGTTTGCACTGACGGGGAGAGCGCTGTTTGTTCGTTATCAGGTCAGGGGCAGGTAGGTGGCAGAGTGGAATTTACTTTTTCATTTGTTACTATTCACAGTCCAATGTCATTTAGTTAAGTATTAGGTTAGATTCTGCTAATGGGGGTCTAACCTATTTTTTTTAAAATTTCTCTCAAAGGGGTTGACAGAAAGCTTAAAATGTGCGGCCGCGCTCACTACT
>CAJTLR010000157.1:0-237 GCA_910577185.1 uncultured Acetatifactor sp. | reverse complement strand
GCCCTTGAAATTGGAAACAGAAACTTCATTTCAATTTCAAGGAGGTACATGTTATGTCATTCGAAAAAATCAAAGCCGCTTTTAACCATTCCGTCAACTGCGTTGTATCCGACATCTCCCGGTATACGGTCACTCCTGGAAGGGATTTTACCCGTTCCAGAAAAATGGGGGCGGATAAACTCATCTCCTTCCTGGTTTCCTGCGGTTCTTCCAGCACCAGGATAGAACTGCTTGATT
>CAJTLR010000156.1 GCA_910577185.1 uncultured Acetatifactor sp. | reverse complement strand
CGGCAGAGATTCATGAGCGCGGGATCTGTCTGGAGGAATACCTGGAAAATCCTCAAAGCCAATATGTAAATGACCAGAATTCTCAGGAACTGCCCGTGCAGGGTGAAACATCCTATGAACTGCGGAATGGGGAATGGGTTGTTATTGATACATCATCCCAGTAGAAATATATAGTATTTATTATTTTTACACCTTAATGCTCAGATTTCCTGTGGCGATAAAAATGATACGGGTAGATATAAGAAAAATTATACGAGAGTGAAAGCATCGTTGCTTTCGCTCTCTTGTTTGCTATATCACAAGCAGGGACAGACACCCTTGTCAATGGTGGATAAAGCCCGTTTATCCCGACCATTGACAAGGGTAGTCGGCTCTGTTGCTTCATAATAAATGCAGTGGACAAATGATAGAAAAATAAATGTATGCGTGTTATAATACAAACATCCACCAAATACATCTTTTGCCGTTTCTGTATCAAACGTCATTTATCGAAAGGAGTTTATATGAAAAGGACGTTTTATACAGAGGCGGCATACGTTATTGGGCTAATAACACTTGCATTGGGCACAGCATTCATGGAGCGGGCAAATTTTGGTATGTCAATGGTTGTTGCACCGGCATATCTTATCTATTTAAAGGTATCAGACTATCTGAACTGGTTTTCCTTTGGAATGGCAGAATATTGTTTTCAGACTTTCCTCATAATTGTACTTGCGATAGTTTTACACAGATTTAAACGTAAGTATTTATTTTCGTTTATAACAGCTTTTATCTACGGAAGCGTACTCGATGTTATGATGAATGCTGTAAACCTGATTCCTGGAAATGGCATTCTGCAAAGGATAGTGTGTTATAGTGTTGGCTTGATCATATGCGCAATAGGGGTATCTCTCTTGTTCCATACTTATATCCCGCCTGAAACATATGAACTGGTTGTAAAAGAAATATCCTCAAAATTTGATTGGGATATCAACAACACAAAGACTGCATACGACTGCTGCAGTTGTATAGTAGCAGTTGTTATGTCATTCCTTCTTATCGGTTTCTGGCGTTTTGAAGGTGTAAAACTGGGAACCGTTCTGTGTGCTTTGATAAATGGCCGGATGATAGGCCAATGTAGCAACCACTTTGAGAAACACTTTGATTTCGTGGATGCGTTTAGATTTAGAAAGTGCTTTGATTGAGCAGACATTTTATTCATGTTTAAACTGAAATATGTGTTCATTCCATTTTTTCATCTTCGTTAGTACAATTTTACTGGGAGGTGAACATATTGTGGAACATAAACATGAACATTTTGGATTAGCAATTAAGCGCGCACGTCTGGATTGTGGTTTGACACAGGAAGCATTGGCAGAACTGGCCGGAATTAGTTGTCGTTACCTTATCGCAATTGAAAACAATGGACGTATCCCCAAACTCCCTATCGTCTACCGCCTGATTCATGGTATGCATATTTCGGCAGACCAGATTTTTTATTCAGAACAGCCGCCAGAAGGGACTGAGAGGGCTCAACTTACTCATATGCTGGAATCCTGCTCAGATCGGGATATTCGTATCCTTCTCGGTACTGTCAGAACTATGCTACAAGAACAATAAGCAGAGAATCATTTCCTGATCTTCTCCGGGAGATTGGCTCTCTCATATCCTCGTTGCTCTTTCCCCTCTTCTAAACCATCCATCTTTTGAAAACCTCTTTGTTATCTCTGTTAATAAATCTTTGTTAGAGTAGGACCTTCAGGGTGGTCCACCATGACCCCCTCCTGGGTTCACTGGTGGAAGTGGCGGCAGACTTCCAGGTCATCATCCATCCGTCTGCGCAGGATCTCCTGCTCCAGGGTCATCCGGTCCGCATAAGAGACTACTCTCGCCGCATGCTGCTCCGCCACATATCCCTCTTCAAATTCAATCCCCCATTTAAAAAACAGTCGCAGCTCTGTCCGCATGGGATGGCATCCTGTTTTGGCCAGAATGAAATGTCCTTTGGGAAGGGATTTCAGTTCATCCGGGGTCATCAGCGGACGCTGGATCATCTGCAGGCTCTGGCTGGGATCATTCTTTCCCCTGCTGATGGAGCCGGACAACACTGTCTTATTTCCCAGGGCTTTCGACAGGACTTCCGCGCTCTCTGAGTTGGGCGCAAAGCCTCCAAACCGGATGTCCTGGCAGCAATGCATACTGGGCGGAAGCATTTCCTGCCTCTGCCGCCTTTTCCAACCATTCCACAGCCTGACGGATATCTCCGGTTCCGGTATCCAGCCAGAACTTTCCCAGGGCATACTGGGCATTCACATTTCCCAGCTTTGCGGACAGCTGCCAG
>CAJTLR010000155.1 GCA_910577185.1 uncultured Acetatifactor sp. | reverse complement strand
TTGTGGTTGCACTGCCAGATGGTCTTGCGGTACTTGCTGTTGGAATGCCACACCTCCTTTAACTCAACAGAGTACTCTCGGAAACTCACAGCCCTTGAAAATACTGCCGTTCCAAAGTGCTCCATTTTTTCTTTACCTCCATTTTTCAGTGGATTTTTTACATATTTTCTTTATTCTTTCAGAAAATTTTCAAATCCCTATTGACCAACCTGCCAGTTTGTGCGGCCGTCTTAATTGCCAATGGGCAATTAAGACGGCCCTTCGATTAAGGAAACATTCACTTTTAACCACATTCGAAGGAGGACACACTTATGATAAAAAACTGGCAGTCCCATCAGGAATACATCCTTTTCCTGCATGAGACTAAAATTCATCTCGATTCTTCCCAGCGCACCAGGCTTACAGGTGAGTTTGCCGCTGCCAGGGAAAAACTCCGGCTGCTGAATCTTGACCCTGTCATGGAACTTTTAGAGCCATGCTATTCGCCGTTTGGTCGTCCGGCTGTCAACCAGACGCAGATCCTGCGTTCCCTGATTCTTATGCTGCATCAGGGCTTTACAGGCATTACCGCCTGGGTGGAAAAGCTAAACTCCGACTCCCTGCCGGCTCTTTTAATTGGCTGCACCCCGCACTCCCTGCCGCCGCTTGGCTCTTATTATGATTTTATTGACCGCCTCCGGCTCCAGGATAAACAGTTCCAAAAATCCGCCAGAAAAGATCTTTTCCCCGCTGATAAAAACAGAAAGCCTGCCAATAAACCTGGAAAAGGAAAAAAACTTCCTGACCGCCATCCTGACATTACAAAAATTATGGCACAAGAAGCTGTTTCCAGGGATGAATTCCCTTTTTATTACGAAAAGCTTCTCCAGCAGGTATTCTGTGCCTCTGCTGTTACCCCATCCATGCAGCGCGGCCTTATCCATAAAGACGGCATCACGCTTTCCGGTGACGGGACCTGCGTCCATACACATGCCAGCCCTTATGGGCATAAAGTGTGCGGCTGTCCGGACCATGGACAGGCCCGATGCAACTGTCCGCGCCATTATTCTAATCCGGATGCCCATTGGGGCTGGGACAGTGATCTTGGAACTTACTATTTTGGATATACGCTGTATATGCTGTCTTACCATGACGGCCAGCCTGGAATCGACCTTCCTTTACATATCCGCATCCTGGATGCAGGACGTCACGACAGTGTCAGCGGGATTGTTGCACTTAAGGAATTTCGTGACCTGAATCCTGATATTCCCATCCAAAACCTGTGTTTTGATTCCGCCAATGACAACTACCATGCCTATCACCTTTGTAAAACATGGGGCATCCGGCCCTTTATCGACCTAAACACTAACCGCGGCATGCCAAAGTCCATTCCGGATGGAATTATAATCGATAAGGATGGAACGCCCATATGCCAGGCCGGTTACCGGATGGCATACCGGGGTTACTGTTCCGGCCGCAGCCGGTGCAGATGGCGCTGCCCGCCGGCCTGCCACAAAGTGGATGATTGTCCGTGCCGGGATAAATGCTCCAAATCCCCATATGGACGGTGTGTCTATACAAAACCGGAATGGGATGTGCGCCTTTATCCTCCGGCTGCCAGAGGAACACGGGAATATAAAAAAATCTATAAAAACCGCACATCCTGCGAACGGGTAAACAACCGCATCCTGAACGATTACCATCTGCATGCCATGGGCATCCACCGAAGAAAAAGATATACTTTCTTTGCGGTAATTGCCGGCATAAACATCCATGCAGATGCGTGGATGAAAAAACAAAGCAAAGGCTACGCTGACGAAACTGCATCCATACAATTTAACTAAATAGATAATTTGAAAAAGTATTCTATAGCACAAGGGAGAAGTGCGCCCAAAATTAAGAACTACTCTTATAATCAAATTAGTTGTTGTACATATTCCCTGCAGATACTGACCAATGTTCATTTTTGTATAATTTTCAATCCACTATTCAAGAGTTTCCGAGAGTACTCGCTACATATATCTGCCGTTCGATCTCTGAGAGCATTTCCATATATTTCTCTTTCCCGCCGAAGCCCCTTACAATGGCTGTTGGAGCGTTAATCTGCATGAATTCCGGCATGTTCAGGATGCGCATATTGGTAAGCTCGTCAATATTTCGGTCACGGTACGCATCCAGCAGCAGGCGTATGACACCCTGGCTTTCCCTGCTGAATTTATCGAGGTAGCCGGACACCAGTATGCGGTCGATGCGTTCCTCCTTGGTCAGAGGCTGTTTTTCATAGCCGATATAAGAGAGCACATCGTAATCATCCACATGGCTTTCCGGGATTGTTTCACGCACGAAATCAATGAACA
>CAJTLR010000154.1 GCA_910577185.1 uncultured Acetatifactor sp. | reverse complement strand
TTTGACCATGTTCATCAATTTGTCGGCGGCATTGGTGGGCAGATATTTCCAAAGAAGGAGAATTGTATGAGTAATGTTATGACAGTGAAAGACCTGTGTCTTTGGTATGGCAGTGCGCAGGCTTTGAAAGATATAAATATTGAAATTGAGGAACGGAGCATTACAGCTCTGATTGGTCCCTCCGGGTGTGGAAAATCTACTTTTCTTAAATCTTTAAATCGAATGAATGACCTTATTACTGGTGTAAGGATTACGGGAGAAGTGTGTTATAGGAATTATAATATTTTTGATGCAGATATTGATGTCAATGAGCTTCGCCGCAGCATTGGCATGGTCTTTCAAAAGCCTAATCCGTTTCCGATGAGTATTTATGATAATATTGCTTATGGACCAAGGACACATGGCATAAAAAATAAAGCAAAACTGGACGATATCGTAGAACACTCCCTGCGTGGAGCTGCAATCTGGGAGGAAGTAAAGGACAGGCTGAAAAAATCGGCATTAGGATTGTCGGGAGGTCAGCAGCAGCGGCTCTGCATTGCCCGTGCATTAGCGGTTGAACCGGATGTGCTTCTGATGGATGAGCCCACAAGCGCCCTTGATCCGATTTCCACATCTAAAATTGAGGAACTTGCAATGGAACTGAAAGATAAGTATACTATTATCATCGTTACGCACAATATGCAGCAGGCTGTACGGATTTCCGATAATACTGCATTCTTTCTCCTCGGTAGTTTAATTGAATATGGAAATACGGAAAAGATGTTTGAGCAGCCAAAAGACAAGCGGACAGAGGATTATATTACGGGGAGGTTTGGATAATGAGAAGTCGTTTTGATGAACAGCTTGCTACGCTTAATAATGAGCTTACGAGGATGGGGGCAATGTGTGAGGAAGCGATTGCAATTGCTTCAAGGGCGCTCTCTGCGGGCGATGTGAAGCTGACAGATAAGGTTATATCCCTTGACGGGGAAATTAACCATATGGAGCGCACAATAGAAACGCTGTGCCTGAAACTGTTGTTACAGCAACAGCCGGTGGCAGGGGATTTGCGGCAGATTTCCGCAGCCCTTAAAATGATTACCGATATGGAGCGTATTGGAACGCAGGCGGCGGACATTGCAGAAATTATTACATTTCTTGACGGGCGGACAGGCGGGGAATGTGAACATATCCGTTTTATGGCTGATGCGGTGAGCCAAATGGTCACAGAAAGCATTGATGCCTTTGTAAAGCAGGATGTTGCGCTGGCTGATGCGGCGATTGACCGTGACGATGTGGTTGACGATTTATTCCTGCAGGTCAAATCATCATTGATTGAACTGATAGCAGAAAAGCCGACAAATGGAGGATACGCATTAGATTTACTGATGATTGCCAAATACTTTGAACGTATTGGGGATCATGCGGTAAATATTGCAGAGTGGGTGGCTTTTTCTGTAACAGGAAAACACAAAGGAGCAGAAAATTTATGAAAATATGGTGCGTAGAGGACGATGAAAGTATCAGGGATATTGAGGTATACACGCTTAATTCTACAGATTTTGAAGCAACAGGCTTTTCGGATGCGGCGGCTTTTCGTGATGCGCTGGCCACGGATAAGCCGGATTTGATTATCCTTGATATTATGCTGCCCGGAGAGGACGGCGTGGAATTGTTGAAATTTCTGAAAGACAGTCCCGACACTTGCAGGATTCCCGTTATCATGGCAACGGCTAAGGGCATGGAGTACGATAAAATTCAGAGCCTTGATTTAGGTGCGGACGATTATCTTGTAAAGCCTTTTGGAATGATGGAAATGGTTTCCCGTGTGAAAGCTGTACTTCGCCGATGCAATCCCACAGAGGTGGAACATCTTTTGAAGGCAGGCGGTCTTGTTGTCAATTTAGACGAACATACTGTTACCGCTGACAGCGAAAGGATACAGCTTACCTTAAAAGAGTTTGAACTTCTCCGTCTGTTCCTCTCTCATCCGGGAATTGCATTTACCCGTGACCAGCTTTTTAATGATGTATGGGGTGCGGATTATGTCAGTGAAACAAGGACGGTTGATATGCATATCCGTACATTGCGTGTGAAGTTGGGGGATTATGGGAAAATGATTGAAACAGTGCGTGGCATAGGTTATAGATTAGAGGTGCAGGCATGACAAAGAAAATTTTTAATTCTATTATGGTTGTGGCGGCGGCTGTTCTGATTGCGAGCCTTGTTATCATCATGGGGTGCCTTTACCGTTATTTCAGTAATGTTCAGGGGAAACAGTTAGAAGATGAGTTGTCTTTGGCATCCGAAGCCGTCGAGAAGAACGGGCAGGAATATCTTGAGGAATTACAATCAAATCAGTACCGTTTAACATGGGTTGCTGGGAACGGCGATGTTATATATGATACACAGTCTGACGGGGAAAGTATGGAAAACCATGCGGACAGGGAAGAAATCAGGCAGGCATTACA
>CAJTLR010000153.1:2268-2478 GCA_910577185.1 uncultured Acetatifactor sp. | reverse complement strand
AGATTGCCCTTCTGGGGGTGAACGGCGCAGGCAAGACGACTCTGGTAAAGCTGCTCTGCGGACTGTATGAGCCGGACGGCGGGAAAATCCTGATTAACGGCGTGGATATTTCCACAGTGCCCAAAAAGGCATTGTATCGTCTGTTTTCCGTGGTCTTCCAGGAGGCGACTGTTTTTCCCTATCCCATGGGAAGCAATCTCTCCATGAAAG
>CAJTLR010000153.1:0-2250 GCA_910577185.1 uncultured Acetatifactor sp. | reverse complement strand
AAAGTATGGGATTCCCTGCGGAAAGCAGGCCTGGAGAAACTGTTTAGGGAGAGGGGCATCCGTTCGGATTCCTATATGACAAAGGTGGCGTTTCAGGACGGCGTGGAATTATCCGACGGGCAGCAGCAGCGTTTTTTACTGGCGCGGGCCATTTATAAGGACGGAAATATCCTGATTCTGGATGAGCCAACCGCGGCACTGGATCCCATAGCAGAAAGCGAAATCTATCAGGAATACGTAAATATCAGCAGGGGAAGAACATCCCTGTTTATTTCCCACCGCCTGGCCAGTACCAGGTTCTCCGACAGGATTCTGTTTCTGGAAAACGGAAGGGTGGCGGAGGAAGGCACCCATGAGGAACTGATGGAACTGGGGGGAAGCTATGCCCATATGTTTGAGATTCAGTCCAGGTATTATGTCTCGCAGAATGCACAGAGCACAAATTGCTCAAAGAGTAATTTTGACTTCGCGAGAGGGGATGTCTGAACTGTTATAATACGATACCGACTCCGGGGACAGCGCAGAAGGCATTCCGGCGGTTTAAGCGGGGAGCTGAAGGGATCTGGTTTTAAGGGAAACAAAATGAAGAAGATAAAAAGAAAGACATTGACAGGGAAAGCGGGGTATATAAAATGGCAGAAAAACATTCCGGGCCGGAGGATCTGACCAGTAAACTTCCATTTCGGGAAAATATAAAAAACATCAGAGATTTGTTATTACATGTATATAAGATCGATAAAACATACTATCTGCTGGACTGTATACGGCTGCTTCTGGACGCAGTGGGAGGTGCCCTGGCGGTGGTGCTGTCAGCGGATATTCTGGAGATGCTGTATGAGGCCAGGCCCATGGAGGAAATCATGAAAGCGGTAATTCTTCTTCTGGTGCTGCCCACACTGGCAGCCGTGCTGTCTTCTGTTCTGTGGCACGAATTCGTTGAGCCGGGAAAGATGAATATCGCAAGAGTATATGACGGAAACCTTGCCGCCAAGTTCCAGAGCATGGATTATTCCCTGGTAAACAGTCCTTATGTGAAAGATATGCAGGACCGCATCGACAAGGCCCACGGATGGGGAGCAGGCATTTATGACCTGTTCTGGAAATTTGACTCCATTGTGTCAGGGATTTTGAATCTGTGCTGTTCCCTTGTGGTGGCATATCCCATTTTGAAAATAATCATCATCTCCCGGAATCTGTGGATGTATCTGGGGCTTGCCGCCCTTGGAATCCTCCTGTGGCTCCTGACAGCCGCAAGGACAAAGGCCAACGCGGCCTATCAGGAACGGCTTCTGCGGACAACGTCTCCCTATCCGGAGGAAGTCTTTCGGAAATATTACTGCTTCTCCTGGTACTGGGTGAGGCGCTGCATGAGCGGAGAGTACCATTTTATCAAGGATATCCACCTCTACGACGGCTATAATCTGATGAAAAAGTACACTTCGGATCATGTCAGGGAGGCGGAAAAAGTCATGCCCTGGGCCACCGTTCTGGAAAAACTTAGCGGGAGGGTTGGGGTTCTGGAGGGAAGTACAGGCAGCCTGCTGTCTCTGACGGGATACCTGGTTTCCGGCGCATACGCCCTGATGGGAGCATTTCCTGTGGGCAGTGTCATCAAATTTGCGGAATCCGTCACAAAGATTGTGGGAGGCCTTCAGAATATGGGACAGCAGTACCGGGAACTGGCGCTGACGGCAAGGCGGGAGCGCAGTACACTGGAGATGTTGAGTATCAGCGATGAGATGTATAAAGGGAAGCTTCCGGTGGAAAAACGGTTTGACAATCAATATGAAATTGAATTCCGCAATGTTTCCTTCCGGTATCCGGGAACGGAAACCTATGCGCTGAAAAACCTTTCCATGAAGCTGCGCATTGGGGAGCGCATGGCCATCGTGGGCATGAACGGCTCCGGCAAAACCACAATGATCAAGCTCATGTGCCGCCTGTATGATCCCCAGGAGGGAGAAATCCTGTTAAACGGGGTGGATATCCGCAAGTTCAGGCAGGAGGAATACATTCGGCTGTTCTCTGTGGTGTTTCAGGATTTCCGGCTGCTTTCCCTGCCTCTGGGGGACAATGTGGCATCGTCCATGGAGGTGGACAGGGAACGGGCAGTGAAGTGCCTTGAGCAGGCGGGGCTGAAAGAGCGCCTTGCGGAGCTGCCTAATGGGCTGAATACCTGTCTCTATCAGGACATTGCGGATGACGGCGTGGAGATCTCCGGCGGGGAGGCCCAGAAGATTGCCATTGCCA
>CAJTLR010000152.1 GCA_910577185.1 uncultured Acetatifactor sp. | reverse complement strand
GGAGCGGACGCACGAAGCGGCGTAAGCGCATGATGCATAAAATCAATAGCTGTGCCAAATGCAAGGAACAGGATAATACTGAATGCAAAAGAACCTGTTACCAAAAGGAAATTCTTCTTACTTCCAGAAGCATGATGAACCCCCAACGCCATATCCACTTTAAAAATCCGTGTATTTGCCGTCCTTTTCACTGCCTGCACGGTTCCTGCATTTCCGGAAACTGCTGTTAACGGAGACACTTTCGCAGCACGCTTAGCCGGAGACCTTGCAGCCAGAAGTACAGTAACGAATCCCACGATCATTCCGGCTGCGACCGCTATATAACTGACTCCGAACACCGGCAATCCTTCAAAAAGCCCCGGGCTTAGACAACGCAGCATTCCACAAAGAACCCATACCATACAAATCCCCGCAATAATGCCCGCTGGAATGGCCGTCCTGCACCAGCTGAGCGCTTCTCTTCGCACAAATCGGATCACTTGCTTTCCGGTTGCTCCAAGGCATCTCATCATACCAAAGAATTCTGTCCGCCGTGCGATATTACTGTTCATACTTGCTGTAATCATAAAGATTCCTGCAACCACGACTAACGCCGCCAAAACTACCGCCACAAAATATAGCTGCAGGATGTAGGTATCCTGGCTCTGAAACATTAGCATAAGAACCTTTACATTCTGACGCACCTGTCCCTCTTCCAGGCCAAACTGCGCGCTGATCTCACGGATTGCTTTCTGGATATTACAAAACTTCCGAAACTCTACATAATAAAGCACTTCCTGTGCCGATTTTGTTTCTTCCGGCCGCAATGCAGAAAATCCGTCCGTATTCAGATACATGCCAAACGCGTCATGCTCTGCCTCTAATGCCGTATCTTTCGTAATCCCGGTAATATGATACTGCTTCATCTCCCCCTGAGGAGTTGCCATGCTGACAGTATCTCCCACCTGCACGCCCAGCCGAGTCTTTGCACTCTCATTCAGAACTGCCTCTTCGGTATTTTCCGGAAATGCTCCCTCTGTAAGCTCCGCTGCCGGAAACATTTCCAAAAGCTCTTTGTCAAACCCACAGACTGCCGTTTCAATTCCCTCAATCCGATAACCGTCTCGCAGATGATAATTCAGCACCCCATACCGCGCGATATGCTCCACCTCCGGCCGTGCTTTCAAAAGCGCTCCCTGTTCTTCATCCACCAAAAAACCTGCATGCCAGCTTCCATCGCTCTTAACCGCCTGTATCATCTGGGAACGAATCTCCATATCCGCCATCCCAAAGATCACCGTGACCAGAAACACTGCCAGCACGATGCAGAGCCTGGTCATCCGGTTCTGTTTCTTATGCTGTTTCGCCGATATTTGTATCAAATCCAGATAATGCTTCAATCCGACACACCTCCCAGCTCACTAAGCTCTCCGTCCGTAACCTGGAACACCCGGTCTGCCTGGGACGTCAGGTTCATATTATGGGTAATCATTAAAACAGTCTGCTGATAATGCCGTGACGCCTTGCACAAAAGATCCATTACATCCTGGCTGCTCTGGGAATCCAGATTCCCGGTCGGCTCGTCCGCCAGGACCAGCGCCGGCCTCGTAATCAAAGCACGCCCTATGGCCACCCGCTGCTGCTGTCCGCCAGAAAGCTGTCCCGGCAAATGCTTCCGTCTGTTCGTAAGCCCCAGTACCTCTAAAATCTCATCCACCCGTTCCTGATTCGGTTTCTTGTAATCTAACAGAAGCGGGAAGATAATGTTCTGCTCTACATCAAGCTCTGGAATCAGATGAAAGGACTGAAAAATAAACCCGATATTCTGTCTGCGGAAGACTGTCCGTTCATTTTCCCCCATCGCAAATATGTTTCTTCCATTTAAAAATACGTTTCCAGAGTTTGCCTCATCCAGCCCGCCAATACAGTTCAGAAGCGTGCTTTTCCCAGAACCGGATGCTCCGACGACCGCTCCGAATTCTCCTCTCTGCATGGATAAAGAAACATTCTTTAACGCATCTACACGGGCCTCCCCGCTTCCATAAACCTTACAGAGATTTTCTACTTTTAATATTTCCATACAATCCCCTGCCTTTCTCAACTATTCTTTTTTGGATGTACAAAAAAGAATAGCATCTTAACCTTACATTCCGGTGAATGGAAGCTTACAGATTCGTAAGAAAGGTCAGCCAGAAGACGCTCCCCTCTCCCGGCCTGCTCTCCACAGACAGATTTCCCCCCTGACCTTCCACAATTGATTTCGCCAGGGAAAGCCCAAGCCCTGTCCCCTGCCGGTCACTGGAAGACCGGCTCCGATAAAACTGTTTAAAAATATGATGGATGTCTTCCTGCGCAATGCCTGACCCGTTATCTTCTACTGTCATGCGAAAAACTGCAGGGGTTCTTTTCCACGATACACGGATAACATCTCCCGTTTCCGTATGATCGAGCGCATTTTTTATAAGATTCCCAACCGCCTCTTTCGTCCACTCCTGATCGCAGAGCAGTCTCTCCTCTGGCCTGCCGTC
>CAJTLR010000151.1 GCA_910577185.1 uncultured Acetatifactor sp. | reverse complement strand
CTATATCTGTCACAGAGGACAGCGGAGCGCCGATTTCTGAAAAATTTTCCAGTTCATCAACAGTGTCCATGATTTTGTTTACGGTGTTTTCAGCGGCTTGCGGATTACATAATTCAAAGGTAATATACTCCCAGATTTCGTCCAGGTCGTTCTGGGCTTCCGGTGAGTAATGGATGTTATTCTTCATTTGCCTTTGCCCGGAAATGTGCTCTCACATCCGAGGACGAAAGCCATCCCTTTTCCTCTCCAGATTTTTTTCCTTTTGCAAGCTCGCCCATGAGCTTCAGGGTGGCCCGTGTTTTTTCATAGTCCTGCATGTCAATGATTGCATAGCGCCCGCGTCCGTTTTTGGTAAGAAAGACCGGTGCGCCCACAGATACGTCACGGAGCACATCACTGTAATTCCTCAAATCAGAGATTGGTTTGATATTCGGCATAATCACATTCTCCTTTCCTGCCCTTAGTATACCCTGATTTGATGTAAAATTCAACAGCATATTTTACAACAGTATTTTAGTGAGCGCCCCATATAGATTTTGAGAGGCTCCCGGTCTTGGCCTGTCCTTCTTCTGGCAAAGTGAGTAAATGCAGTTATGCTATGAGACGGAAACAACCTTTTCCTCATATTTTAAAACCTTTAAATCCGGGGCTTTCCGGATTGTCCACTCATAAATCCCTTTGATGTGTTCCCATGTTACATCGTGGCTGGGCATACCGCCTGCTCTCCCGCCCAGCACATTCCTTCCCATCAGCATATCCCAGGAAAAATCCTCGATGGGTTCCCTGGATACCAGGAAGTTGCCTGCCCTCTGGGTCAGCTGCGCAAAATTTACCACATAGTCTTCTGTCCCGCCGGAATAGGTATATATCGTACTCTCGCTTCCCATAAAGCCAATGTCCGCCTCACCCGTGAGCACTGCGGTCATGGTCTTGTCGGCGCCGAAACCGGTCACAAGTGTCAGTTCAATTCCCGCCTCCTGAAAATACCCCTCTTCTATTGCCACATACATAGGTGCATAAAAAATGGAATGTGCCACCTCGTTCAGCACCACTTCTGTTTTTCCTTCTTTTTCCGAATCCCCGCTCTTTCCGCAGCCGGTCACGGAAATCACCGCCATAAGCGTTGCCAGACACACTGCTGCAGCCTTTTTTAAGGATATCTTTTTCATAAAAACCTCCATATGATTTGATATGCCATCATATGAAGAAAGGAAGGTTTTTGTTCCTATTTTTGTTCTTTCTTTTTTGCCTCCGGCTTTCCCGAGGTATTCAGTTCATCAATCATCTTCTCAATCATTAGTTTTTTCAGATAGACATCGAAGCTCAGGGCACAGATAAAGGCAAATTTCCTCAGAAAATCCGCATCTTCCTCCGGGGCATCCCTGAATGTATTCTGGGCTGCTTTATATTTTTCCGTCACATCTGCTTTCAGGGCCTGCATCTGCTTTTCTTCCATGCTGAAAGCCTCCCTGTAAACGCTCTCCAGATTGAATGATTCCCCGTTGTGGAAAAACCGGGCCGTCACCGGTCCCAGAAGTGTCTGTATGTCATTGATGGACAAAATCCCCTTGTAATAATAGATAAAAATCAGGAGCAGCACATGTTCCTTTGAATACTTTTTTCTCACAGGGGGAGGCAGAAGATCATTTTTGGCATAATTATTGATCATGGTCTTTGTCAGTATTTTGTCTTCCCCGGGATTTCTGGCCGTGGAGTGCAGATGACTGGACATAAATGTTGTGATCTGGTCCATGTACAAGTCAATATTGGGAATGTCCTCCGGGCTGATATATTTCACTCTGTCCAGACTTGTCAGTATGCTGTTCAGTAAATCATTATTGTCAATTGTCATGTGTCGTTTCCTTCTTTTCTCCGAATCAAAATAATATGCCTGCCAACTTCATTATATAGTATTCAATACTACATGACAATATCTTGTTTGCAAAATCCGGATATTTTTTGGGATATCTTTACTTTACAACTTTAATATGTTAAAATGACAAAAGAAAAAATATCTGAGAGGTGCTTTCCTATGAACAGAAAATTGAAGAATTCTGCTGTGGATTTCCTGTTTGATGCCATCCTCTGTCTGAAAGACCGGAATGAATGCTACAGCTTTTTTGATGATTTATGTACTGTCAACGAACTAAATTCCATGTCACAGCGTCTGGAAGTGGCCGCAATGCTGAAAAACCATTGTACTTATCTGGAAATTGCCGAGAAGACCGGCGCATCCACCGCCACCATCAGCCGTGTCAACCGGTCCCTGAATTACGGTAATGACGGATATGATATCGCATTCGGACGCATGTCCCAGAAGGAACCTTCGGACGATTCCGTATGAATTCCGTATCCGGAGGTGAATCCTGCCGGAGCATTCCGGCCGTGTCTGTGCCGTTGGGTTTTTGTCCTATGTCGCAGACCTTCCCCTTATCAGGCAGAAAAGATTTCCACCGCGCGGGGCGCATGTTGCGTCTGCAACTATTTTCCTTATGCGCCCCTGCGCAT
>CAJTLR010000150.1 GCA_910577185.1 uncultured Acetatifactor sp. | reverse complement strand
GAGGAACTGGAAAGCGAAGTAAAGATTAACCGATATGATGTGTTGGGCGGGTATGAACCCCAGGATTTGCACACCACGGCAATGTCCTATGACAGGGTATTAAAGGAATACCGGAAGGAGTACCAGAAAGCAGGACTTGAGGTAACTCATTATGCGGATATCGATGCATTTGTGTTGGATTTCCTCGGGACCTGAAGCGCCTCTGCAGGCAATCTGAATCGCTTTTGCAGGCAGAAAGTCTTATGTGAATTCGGGGGAGTTCAGGTCTTTTGGGATTGGCGCGGCACGAAATGCGGAGCAATCCATGGCATCAATAAAATGAGCGTTGTAAAGGAGAAAAGATATGCAGGTTTTATTGCTTTTAAACTTCATTGTACCATTTGTCATGATTTTAGTGGGATATCTCATTAAGAAACATCCGGAATGGGATATGGAGTCACAGAATGGATATAACACACCCACTTCGCGGAAATCCCAGGTCCATTGGGACTATGCACAGAGCATTGCGCCGGACATTTTCATCTCTCTGGGGAAAAAACTGTGCGCTATGGAGATGATTCTAAGCGGAATCCTGTTTTTGCTTCATACTTCCATCCAGGTTGCGGTCAATGTGGGAATCTGTGTGGGAGCCGGCGTTCTGCTTTACGGATTTTTTAAGACCGAGTCGGAAATCCAGAAAAAGTTTTCGGAGAGTTGAAGGCCCTCCTGGAAGGGGTATCCGGGATGATGAAAATTCCCCGTACAGGGTATTAACACCCTGCGGCATTTGTCAGGAGAGACTGCGATATTGGGGGAAGAGGTACAGGTGGCTGTCACAACGGAGGAGAATCAAATCAAATTTGTAGAATTAAGGGAATTACAGCCATACCATTGGACCAAAGCCTACCCCGCGGACAAACTGGAACACTGGGAAGAATAGGGTGGGAATACTTTTCGGAAAAACCGAAACACCTTTACGGCGAGTCGGCAGAAAAAGATACAGAAAATGCAGGCGGGACAGCGGTGTGAGACAGGAGATTGCCGTCAGTCAGGAAAGGAGGGACACCGGAGATGAGAAAACGGTTTAATGTGACAGGTCTGTGCATACCTCAAAAGCATTATATGGTTAATCTGGTACAGCGATTGGCCCAGATAAAGGAAATGGTAGACGAGGGAGCATATTTCACCATCCATCGTGCCAGACAATATGGAAAGACCACATTGCTTTATGCACTGGAATCTTATCTGAAGACAGACTATGTGGTAATAAGCATAGATTTCCAGAAATTGGGTACTGCAAAATACGAAAACGAAAATCGTTTTGCGCTTTCCTTTGCTGACTTTTTTATGCGGGAACTGGCCAGAAACGGGCAGCCGGATGTCCCGGATGTAAACAGGGAAACGGAAACATTGCGGAAGATCTGTCAAAGCAGGGATAGTTCTTATTCGCTCTATGAATTGTTTGAGAATTTAAACCGGATCTGCGAGGTTTCGCCCAGGCCGGTTGTGCTGATGATAGATGAGGCGGACAGCGCCTCTGACAACCAGGTATTCCTGGATTTCCTGGCACAGCTTAGATATTCCTATCTGGAGCGTGAGGCCAGGGGAAGCGTTACCTTCCAATCCGTTATTCTGGCAGGACTCTATGATATCAAAAGCTTAAAGAGCAGGCTTCGGTCCGAGGATGGGCGGAAAACAAACAGCCCTTGGAACATTGCGGCAGATTTTGATGTGGAGATGAGCTTTTCACAGGCAGATATCGCAGGGATGCTGCGGGAGTATGAGGAGGATTATCATACGGGAATGGATGTTGCCGGGATGGCGGCTCTGCTCCATGCCTATACTTCCGGCTATCCCTTTCTGGTGTCCCGGCTCTGCAAACTGATGGATGAGAAAATTGCCGGAAGCGGGGAATTTCCTCAAAAGCAGGCGGCTTGGACGAAAGAAGGTTTCCTCACGGCAGTCAGAATGCTCCTCACGGAAGAAAACACTCTGTTTGAATCCATGGACAATAAGCTGATTGACTACCCTGATTTAAAGCAGATGTTGAAGGAACTTTTGCTTCAGGGGAAGCCCATTGAGAACGTTCCTGGAAATCAGAGCATGCGGATGGCGGTTCTGTTTGGATTTGTCACCGTTCAAAACGGCTTTTTATGTGTGGCAAACCGCATCTTTGAAACAAGGCTTTATAACGGTTTTCTGTCCGAAGAGAGTCGGAACAGCGAAATTTCACAGTTGGCATTGGCGGGAAAGAATCAATTTATCAGGGATGGGCAGCTTGATGTGGAACTGCTGCTGGGGGAAGTTCGGCAGACTGGATTTTGAATTGCCTGTAATCAGGGAATGAAGGAAGGGACAGAAGACATGAACGATATATGGAGCATATTGGAAATAAAGGCCACAGACGACAAAAAAGCCATACGAAAAGCCTTTGCGGCGCAGTCCAGGCTTCACCATCCGGAGGAAGAACCGGAATATTTTGCGGCGCTGAACCAGGCCTACAAAGCGGCCCTTGACTATGCGGCAGGAGGAGAAAACGCCGCTGTTCCCACAGACAATTCCGCTGATGACAGCAGGTCTGCCTTGGACAAAAACAGCACATTTGTACCTGTGG
>CAJTLR010000149.1 GCA_910577185.1 uncultured Acetatifactor sp. | reverse complement strand
AAAGCAGCTGGGGACTCACCGGCATAGCCGGTGGTTTATTTTTACTGTGACACAAGAAAAACAGCCGCAAACCCTGGTCTGCGGCTGTCGCCCTCCTGCGGAATGTGGGACTCGAACCCACACGGTTGCCCACAAGAACCTAAATCTTGCATGTCTGCCAATTCCATCAATTCCGCTTATCCGCCGAAACGGAATAGTTGCATTATACCTTTCCCGTCTGCGCTTGTCAAGGGATTGTCCCATTTCCTTTTCCCAAATGTCTCAGCCCCAGACATCTCACAGCCTAACCGCCCGGAACCTCCCAGGGCCTGCCGGCGCCAAAATACATTCTCTGTGCATTCTGTGTACATCCGCGCAACCGTCTGCTGCCTATCTGAACGATTACCCCACAATCTATGCCGTCCTATTTTCACCGATATGCCTGATGGTGCTCTTATGGATGCGCAGCAGGAAAAAAGTACTCAGGCTCACGCTGACCAGTTCCGCTATGGGAAAAGCCCACCAGATCAGATCCACATTGCCGCTTAAGGAAAACAGCCATGCCACGGGCAGAAGCACGCACAGCTGCCTTGCAATGGAAACAATCATGCTGTACACCCCGTTGCCCAGTGCCTGGAACACACTGCCCACCACAATACAATATCCCGCAAAGCAGAAACTCAGACAGATGGTGCGCAGGGCAGGCACTCCGATCACCAGCAGGTCCGCCGTCTCCCCTGTGTCAAAAAGCCCGATCAGCCGGCCGGGAATCAACATCATAATGGCCAGCCCTGCCAGCATGATGCAGACCGCATACACAATACTGCTCTTCATGGTTTTCAGCACACGTTCCCGGCTGCCTGCACCGAAATTGTAGGCAATTATGGGAACCATACCGTTGTTGAGACCGAATATGGGCATGAAGATAAAGCTCTGCAGCTTGAAATAAATGCCGAATACCGTCTGGGCCGCGCCGAAAGCCTCCAGAATCAGGTTCATCCCATATGTCATCACGGATCCTATGGCCTGCATGACTATGGAAGGAATTCCTACCTTATAAATCTGGAAAATCAGCTCCTTATGGGGACGGAACCCGCGGACCGACAAATGAATTTCCTTATTAAATTTCAGGTTAAATACAATGGCGAAAACAGCAGCCACCATCTGGCCGATCACCGTGGCGGCAGCAGCTCCTGCCACTCCCATGCGCGGCATTCCAAACATACCGAATATCAGAACCGGATCCAGAATCAGGTTTGTAACCGCACCGGCGCCCTGGGCAATCATGGCGTAAAATGTCTTGCCGGTAGACTGGAGCAGCCGCTCAAAAACCACCTGCATGAAAATACCCAGACTGGCGGTACAGCAGATGGTCAGATAAACCGTGCCGTATTCCCTCACTTCCGCAATGGATGTCTGGCTGGCAAAAAAAGGACGGCTCACAAATATCCCGATCAGCGCAAAAACTATATAACTCATCAGTTCAATAAAAATACCGTTGGCCGCTATCCGATTTACCTTATCAAAATCCCGCTCTCCCAAAGTCTTTGACAGAAAGGCATTGATACCCACCGCCGTACCTACGGAGACGGCAATCATGAGACTCTGTATGGGAAATGCCAGGGACACGGCCCTTAAAGAGTACTCGTTGATCCTGGACACGAAAATACTGTCCACAATGTTGTATAGCGCCTGCACCAGCATGGATATCATCATCGGCAGCGACATGGATATCAGCAGCTTGTTAACCGGCATAATTCCCATCTTGTTTTCGGGCTGGGCCCCATTCTCTTTTCGCATTTTATACCTCATTTCCGTACAGCTTTTGTGCATGGCAGAGTCTGCGGCTGCTGTGCAGACACAAACTACCTCCCCATACCGCAGGCACAGCCCGCAATACTGTACTCACAAAAAGTACGGAAGCTTATCTCCAAACTTCCGTCCCTTCTTTATCGTATGTCAATTTTTGTCTGTAACGAAACCAGCTCCTATTTTACCCCGGCGGGCACCCTCCGTCAAGTCATATTTTTGATTATTTTCTGATCAGTCCCTTTTCCAACGTGTCATATTTTTTTCAAACTTCGCAGTATATGCCTGTTTTAATTCATCAGCAGATATTCCATAACACAGCATGACATCATTGTAATACATCAGAACATCAGCCATTTCTTCCACAAGATCTTTTCTTAATTCGACATCATTCGAGGCCTTTACGTCTCCGTGTTTTTTGACAATATCAATCACTTCACCAATTTCGCCTATCATCCAAAGCAGCTTGTGCTTACCCGCTTCAGGGCAAATCTTTTCCCATTTATCCTTATAATTATCCTGAAGCCTTTTTTGCATGTCTAACATTTCGTTTATACTAAAATCAGACATAAATCTTCTCCTTTCAAATGCCCATTTGTCAGTGTCACTACAATCTTTTTTAACGGATACACAATTCCGAAATGGCACAAATAATCCAGCAGGGGAACGCTCTTCTCCTCTGCTCGCCGCGCGCCCCCTGCGCCGCTTCAGCAACAATTTCCTTATGCGCCCCTGTTCAATCGAGTAGGGGAATGCCCTTCTCCACTACTCGCCGCGCGGGGCGCATGTTGCGTCAGCAACTATTTTCC
>CAJTLR010000148.1 GCA_910577185.1 uncultured Acetatifactor sp. | reverse complement strand
GACTTCGGGAAATCGTGCCGGTCATTCGTGACAGGCAGGCGAGGGAGATTGTGGAAAGCACAATCCGAAAGCTGGACGCTATCCCGGAGCCGGAGTGCCGCCGCTTTATCGCTGACACCAGACAGCGGTTTATCCAGAAGCGGGACAATTCAATCCGGCGCAGGCTGGCGGAAGCAAAGGCGCAGACGAGGGAGAAAACGCCCCATTCCAAGAGAAAAGAGCCAGACCGGGAACGGTCATAATAGCTTCCAGAGCGGTAAGCGTGGCTTCCCCCTCTGAAAGAGGGCGCAATTATACACCACTTAGGGAAGTGGTGCATTGCGCCCTGCCGGGGGCGTCCTGCGGACAGCAGATGATTTCCGTAGATTTTCAATCTGCTCCAATCATCACAGGGGAAGTTACCCTTCCCCTGCGCTGGCTTACGCCAGCTACCCCTTTGTGGACTTGCCGCCCGGAATTATCTTGCGTTGCAAGTTGTTTCCATCTGACAAGTTTGCTGAAATTCGGCTATACTTTTTTTATGAGATAGCGTATAATGGAGCCGGTGACAAATCGGAGTTTGGAGGTGAGAATATGACAGCGCATATGAGATTAAGATAACACCGCGGGTTATGTTGCGGTGAATCCGTATTGCATAGCTCGCTTATTGGGCAAGTAATGTAATAACGGAGGGAATAATGAATAAAATACTTAGATTTAGTGACAGTGAAAAAGTTTTTCAATGTCCTATATGTAAAACAGATTTAAAATTGAAACAAAAAAGTTTATTTTGTTCTAATCATCATTGTTTCGATATTTCAAAAACGGGTTATGTGAACTTTGCTGTAGGAACAAAATCTTCAAAACATTATAGCAGAGAGACTTTTCAAATTAGGCGGGAGGTTTTAGAAAAAGGCTATTATTCACATATCCTGAATGAAGTGGTGCAGCTTATAAAAAGCTTTAGCAGCATTGATACAATACTTGATATTGGCTGCGGTGAAGGATATTATTCAAAGCAGATAAAAGAAGTATCAGGTGATAAAGAAATTATTGCATTTGATATTTCTAAAGATGCTGTTCAGCTTGCAGCAAAAAGTGATTTCAGTAATTCTATCAAATGGTTTGTGGGAAATTTGGAAGAAATGCCCATAAAAGACAAAAGGATAGATTGCATATTAGATATTTTTACTCCTGCTAACTATTCCGAATTTAACAGAGTTTTGAAAGAAGGCGGTTATGTAATTAAGGTAATTCCGGGAAATGCTCATCTTAAGGAGCTTCGAGAGACGGCAAAAGAACAATTGAAAAGCAATCAATATTCTAATGCGGCTGTCGTAGATTATTTCCAAAAGAAGTATTCCGTTGTTTATCACAAGAAAGTTTCAGCAACGTATACAATGACATCCGAGGAAATAAAAACCTTTGCGGATATGACTCCACTACTGTTTTGTGTAAATAAAGATGGAATAGATTTAAAAAAAACAAAAGAAATCACTATTGATGCAGAGATATTTGCAGGGAAATTATAAATTCAATTTCAATTTGTCGAATTGACAAACTATTAAAAAATTAAATAACCCGCCGCCCATCAACGGCACACCCAAGCAGGAAATCTGAAAAGGTATCCTGCTATTTTTTTGCCCCGAATCCGGGAGAAAGGAGGACGTACTCTTGCCATGCCCGCATTGTAAAATCACCATCATCAAGCGGAGCAACAATGAATCCGCTGTTTCTGCCGCCGCCTACCAGAGCGGCGAGAAGCTGTTCTCTGAATATGACCAGGAACAGAAATACTATCCCTACAAGAACGAAGTCACCCACAAAGAAATCATGCTCCCGCCCCATGTGCCGCCGGAGTTTGCAGACCGCAATACTTTATGGAACTCAGCCGAAGCGCAGGAAAAACAATGGAACTCCCAGCTTGCCCGGAGATTCGTGCTTGCCATCCCAAGGGAAATCCCGCCGGGACAGTACGTCGACCTTATCCGTGACTACTGCCGGGAGTTTTTTGTTTCCAAAGGCATGATTGCCGACTTTGCCATCCATGACAAGGGGGACGGCAACCCACACGCCCATATCCTGCTCACCATGCGGGCGATGGACGAAAAAGGCAAATGGCTCCCCAAGAGCCGTAAAGTGTACGACCTTGACAAGAACGGGGAGCGCATCCGGCTTGCGTCCGGCAGATGGAAAAGCCATAAGGAGAACACAGTAGACTGGAACAACCGGAAGTACGCCGAAATCTGGCGGCAGGGATGGGCGGACACGGCCAACCGCTATCTGGAAGCCAATGACCGCCCGGAACGGCTTGACCTGCGCTCCTATGCCCGACAGGGGATTGACCAAATCCCTACCGTCCACATGGGAGCGGCCGCCTGCCAGATGGAGAAGAAAGGAATCCAGACCAACATCGGCAATCTGAACCGGGACATCAAAACCGCCAACCGGCTCATGCAGTCCATCCGGCAGATGGTACGAAGCCTAAAGGGATGGCTGTCTGACTTAAAAGAGAAAAAGGCTGTATTACTGGAAGCATTGGAGCAGGCGAAGGAACCGACACTTCCGGAACTGTTATTCCGGTATCTGGAGCAGCGGAGCGGGGAACGTGCCGACTGGACTTCCAGAGGGAAGCTGAAAGGAACCGTTGCCGACTACAATAAAGTGCAGGCGGCGATGGACTTCCTGCGGAAAAAGGGAATCTCCACCG
>CAJTLR010000147.1 GCA_910577185.1 uncultured Acetatifactor sp. | reverse complement strand
TGACTTATGAAGATTACCTTGCACTGGATAAATTAACGGAGGAACAAAAGGGCTGGCTGGAATCCATGATGGATGATGAAATGCAGGACAGCGTTCCGGCAGGCGCAGGGGGACAGACGGCCGCTGGACTTGCCATGACAAAGATAGGCTGCCGGTACAGCCAGGACAAGCGTTATCAGGAGGGGTATTACGACTGCAGTTCCCTTGTGCAGAGACTATATAAGGAGGCAGGCATCGACCTTCCGGCGACAGCGGCAGAGCAGGGGAAATACTGTTATGTCAATGCCATGATTATCAATAAAAAGGAGCTGGAGCCGGGGGACTTGATATTTTATTCCTATGAGGAGAATGGGGAGTTTCGCAATATCTCCCATGTGGCGGTTTATGTGGGGGATGGGAAGATGGTCCATGCAGCCAGTTCGTCCAGAGGCGTGGTGCTTGATCCGTTACGGACAAATAAAGTTGTATTTTATGCCAGGCCGTACTAGCAGGTTCAGCATTTTTTGAAAGGAGAGGTAAATGAGAATACAGGATATGGTTCTTGTGATAGCGAATATCAAGGGCAGCGAAAAAAATATGCTGATGACACTGAAAGAATATAAGGAGGAGTACCTTTTTGTGCCTGCTTTATCAAGGGAGGAGTCGGCACAGACGTTAAAGGAGCTGTTTGACACAAAGTTATCAGCACCAGGAGAAGGCTGGGCGGAGCATTATATTACCGCAAACAAAAGCTTTTATGCGAAGTTCTGCAGCGGCAGTGATGAACTGCAGTGTTTTCTCTGCGGAAGTTACAATGACGATAAGGAGTTCCAGTTTGACAGGGAAGAAAGCAGCCAGGAGTGCATGAGGGCATTGGAGGAATATAACCTTGATGTAAACGGTGGAATGAAGGGCTGTATGTTCCATTATGAACAGGAAGAACATGAGTTTAAGCAGGGGGAAGTCCTGCATAACTTCAATGGAACGGATTATAAAGTGATGGAGCGCTACAGCAAAAATAACCTCCTGATGATGAATATGGCATCAGGGCAGTTTCTGGTGGCGGTTGGCGTGCAGTGTTATTCACGTTATCCTTATGCCGGGGAGTATACAAAGGAAAACGCAGAGACCGGCATTGAGTGGGGGCATGGGGTATACCTTTCTGCCACGCCGTCGGAAATTGACTTTGTGGGGCTTAGGTCAGAATATTGTGAGCCGTACCATCAGAAAGGGGACAGCTTTCCAATAGAAATCCGCGAGGTATTGTCGAGGGTGGAAAACATTGAGGCGGAAACGCTTGGGGATGCCATTGACAAGGCAATGGAGCTTTATAAAAATTCAGAGGTAGTCCTTGATGCAGAGGATTTTAAGGATGTTTCTTATCTTCCAGCAAAAGCAGGGGGCAGATAGGGGGCGTATATGGGAGTAGAATATATGGCTCGCCAGATATATCAGGATGTGGTTTCCAGGGTGACGCAGACTGAGGCGGACTGGAAGGCAGTCTGCCGTCTGGCAGGGCGGATATATCGGTATGAGTTTGACAATGTGCTTATGGTGTATGCACAGAGGCCGTCTGCCACGCTGGTTGCGGATTATGATACATGGAAAAAGGTACGCCGCCATGTGAAACGGGACAGTAAAGGAATTGCCATCTTTCCATCGAGGATATTAAAGCCGGGGATGCGTTATGTGTTTGACATTGGCGATACCGGAGGGAAAAACGTAAAGCTGGCGTGGGATTTGGAGGGGGAAAACCTGCCGGATTTGCTGTCGGCACTCCGGAAACGGGGAGAAATTGCGGAAGTATTAGGAACAGACAGGAAAAGCTGGCTAAAGCAGCTGAAAGCCTTTACAAAGCAAGAAGTGCGCGGTATTCTAAAAGAGGACTTCGGTAAGCAGCTTGCCGAGGCCGCCATGCTTGCAGGACGTGAGATAACTGGCGGAGAGAATGAAACGCCAGAGCTTACCGCACAGAAATTGATTTTTAACAGCATTTTCTATGCGGTGGGGACAAGATGCGGATTTGACTTAAGCAGCGAAGAACAGGACTTAGGTGCAATAGTTAATGTGAAAGATGAGGGCAGCATTAGCGTACTTGGTACTCTGGTAAGTGACGTATCCTGTACCGTTCTTCGGAATATTGGCCGTGAAATAATGGGTATTGAACAGGGAAGAAAGCGGGCTGCATATCTGCAGCAGAATCTTTCCGGAAAAGGAGGCAGGAATGGCACTAGCAATCAGTTACCACGAGGGGACAGACGGGATGCTGTACCCGGACATCAAAGCAGCGGAACAGACGGAAACAGGGACGTTAGGGAAGTTCGGAATCATGGCGATGGAATATTTGGAGGAAAATTACCCGCAGAGATACCGGAGCCTGATACGGTTCGGCAACCTCTACCCAAAACTGAAAGAAGTGGAGGAGGAGGCAGGCCGGATGTTGGAAAGTCTCATGGAGAAGTATCTGGAAAGCCACAGGCCGGAGAATCCGGAATCCACAATGGAGATGTTACGCATCCGGAAACAGGGGATGATGGAGGCAGAGGAGATTATCCGTCACGACCTGATAAACCAATTTCATTAGAAACGCAGGAAGAATTAGACAGGGAGCAGGATGACTTAAATTCATTTGGTACGGAAAGGGAGGCCGTTTTCAGACAGGCTTCTCTTTTTGATTATAAAGAAACAGGGATTGACAGCTATGC
>CAJTLR010000146.1 GCA_910577185.1 uncultured Acetatifactor sp. | reverse complement strand
ATTCTTTCTCTGGCCAATGAGGTCCCTATCCGTGCACCTAAACCAGATTCCCTTGCTGATGCAGATATTTCTCTTTCGTAGCAAGCCCTCCGCGGATATGACGCTCGGACTTGTTTAAATCCAGAACTTTCCTGGCTTCCGATGCCAGGGCAGGGTTGACCTGCATGAGGCGTTCGGTTACGTCCTTATGTACCGTGCTCTTGCTTACCCCGTAGGCCTTCGCCGTCTGCCGCACCGTGGCATTGTTTTCGATGATATAGTTGGCAATGCCGATGGCGCGTTCTTCGATATAATCCTTCAAAGGAATACCCCTTTAAGATACCTTTTTTCCATTGTATGAAGAATTTTCTATAGGTATGACTAAATCAGAAAGTCTGGTGCGGATTTTTAACTATGTACTTGTGGCAGGATGCTGAGAACAGCACATTGTACCTGTTGAGGTATTTTGTGGCTACACCCCCGGTAAAAACGATCATGGCAGTCCTTTACGGTACAGCCTGTAACAGCACAAAGGCTCTGGTAGCTTTTGAGTCCATCGCCGCTGTCAATTCCGCTGCTGCAGGGGTGACGCCGCAAACGATGCCCGCATCGAATCGCTGATTCCCGACTTGCTTAAACGCCGGCGCGCTCTTCGGTATAATCCTTCAAAGGAATACCTCACGATCTCTTCACGTAAAGCCCTTTCACGCACTTCAGGCGGGAGTCCCGGCATAACCGTTTCAACCAGGCATCCATCTGCCCTTTTGCCACATGAAACGCTTCCGCCGCCTCTTCCTTCGTCATCCCTTCCCCAATATGCTCCATCACATACGGCGCAATGATATAGTATAGATCCGTCCCCGTATCCGGGAAGCTTTCTGGCATTGTCCGGCCGGTTTCCGGTTTTGTCTGCCCCCTTTCTTGTCTGATTTCCGGTTTTGTCTGACCTCTTTCTTCTCCGGTTTCCGGTTTTGTCTGACCGCTATCTTCCTTTCCGGTTTCCGACGCCGCCTGTCCGGCCTCTTCTGCTTTTGTTTCCGCCATCTCTTTTGCAAAAGAAAACAGATCCACCTGCTGAAATTTCTCTTCCTTCCTGGTCAATAATTCAAAAACAGGCGCTTCCGACAATTCATAGGGAACAGCCCCCTTTTCAATCAGCCTCCTATTCCCTTCATACCCCCCGTGGTTCCACACCAGGACTTTGGTCCATTCATTTTTCATCGCCTCTGCGGCGCCGGCCCATGTGCCGCCTTTATTATAGTCGGACGCAACTACAAAAGTCCCATATGAGGAAGCATAAATATACTTATTCCGGTTCATGGCCCTGGCCGCCGAAAACCCCACATCCGGCCTTACATCAGACAGCAGAAGACATTTTCTGTTGACGACAGCGTCCAATATCTCTTTTTTCCTGATCTTGGAAAGCAGAGAATCTGCCACAAAGGAAATCGCCGCGCTGCCGGATTCCACCGCAGCCTTCTCCGCAATGGAATCCACACCCTTCGCTCCTCCCGAATATACCACCAGCCGCTCTGCCGCTGCTTTTTCCACCAGCTTCCGGGCAAACTCAACCCCCTCCGCGTCCACGTTCCTGGAGCCGGCCACACCGATGCCTATCTTTTTCGCCAGTCCGATATCGCCGGAATAAAAGAGGACAGGGGGCGTTTTCTTCTTCAGCCTGCGCTTCATCAATACCGGATAATCCGCATCAAACTGGGTGACAATGTCAATCCCTTTTCCCTCCAGCTCGTCCAATTGAAAGGCCACCGTTCCGGCCCGGGACATCAGACGTTTTATCCGCTCTATATACGCCTGACTGCAATCTGTCTCCCGCAGAAAACTCTGGCTGGGATCCATGACCACACTGGGCTGCTGTCCATGCTCTATCACGCTGTCCAACAGCTCGTTCCATTCTTTCAATGTCAAAGGCTTATAGGCGTCATCATTGTTGATTCCAATATATGAACACAACAAAACAGCGCTCATGGAATTGTCCGAAAATTTCATCTACTCATCTCCTGTTCTGCCCGCACTGTTCGCCAATGCAAAAGGAAATACCTTCCCGCTTCCATGCCTCCTAAGCTTATATCCGCACACTGTAAATGTCCATCCGGAATCCACCATGTCGTCTACCAATAAGACATTTTCTTCGAGAACCTGATTCACTTTAAAAGAAGCTTCCGCATTCTGATGCTGACGGAAACTGGTGTTCAGTTCCTTCTGGCATACCGAATCCTGTACCTTCTCAATGGCTTCCGCATACCGCAGATGCATGCGTTCCGCCAACCTCCGCGCAAATCCCGGCACAAGATCCGGCCGCCGCAGGGAAGGAACCGCCGTAACCCATTTTATGTCGTTCTCTTCCGCAAAGTCTCCCAGCAGTTCTGCCGCCGCTTCCACCAGCCGATCGTCAAAATGACCGTCCTTGTACTTCCCCCTGATGATCCATTCTCCCCATCCTGAACTTCCATAGCTGCTCAATACCCTTCCCGGCTCACACAGGAATTCCGGTTGAATTTTGTTGCGTTCATCGATAAAGACACTTGTGGGCCATTGTTTGCGGGGCTGAATCACGCCAAAGTCCTGCCGGACGAATCTCTGTGCCGTTTCCAGGGTTCCCTGTCGGATATCTGCCGAAACCAGCGGTCTGCCCAGACAGTTTGAACATCTGCCGCAGCTGCAGGCCTGGGGATCGTCAAGAATGTCCGCGATATATTTCATGT
>CAJTLR010000145.1 GCA_910577185.1 uncultured Acetatifactor sp. | reverse complement strand
CGCTGTCCCGATCATATTCCTGACGGCTTCGGATGAAGAGATCAGCATTGTAAAAGGATTGGACATGGGCGGGGATGATTACATTACCAAACCCTTTAAATTGGGAGAGGTCCTTTCAAGGATCAACGCATTGCTGCGCCGTTCTGAACAGCAATTTTATAAGAGTGATACGATTCTGGAATCCAATGGGATTAAAATTGACCTGTCTGAGAGGAGGTGCTGGAAAGGGGAAACGGAGCTTTCCCTGACATTGGTGGAATATAAGCTGCTCTGCCTGTTTTTAAAGAATCCGGGCCGTCTCCTGCCAAGGGAACTGATCTTAGACCGCCTTTGGGATGGGAACGGCAGCTATGTGGATGACAATACCCTTTCCGTCTATATACGCAGGCTGCGGAGGAAGATTGAAGATGACCCGAATTCCCCCACAAAGCTTTTGACGGAAATTGGGTTTGGCTATAAATGGGCCGGGAAGTGATGGAAGATGAAAACAATGGGAAAAGAAACAAGGAGGATGCTGTGCTGCCTGCTTGCTATCTGGCTGGCTGCGGCAGCAGGTTTCACCGTCCTTTTATCCTATATGACGAATGATTACCAGAAAACAATGGTGGAGCATGATTATGGGACGGCAGGGTATCTGGTCAACCACCCGGACACAAATGTGGCAGCCGCGTTTACGAAAGACAAAACGGACTCTGACCTGGAGGCCGGAAGGCGGATCCTTAAGGAAGCAGGCTACCATGGAAATGCAGATCCCAGACTGATTCCTGCCGTATATGCTTACCGAAAGCATACCGCCGCCTGGTTCGCAGGTTGTTTTTTTTGCGTTTTTTTGGCCGTTTTTCTCACAGTCTGGATTTACATCCGGAAACAAAACAAAGCGATAGCAAAGGCAGATGCTGTGATCACCCAGTTCCTTTCAGGGGATACGGGACAGAGGATCGACAGCGAGGAAACCGGGGACTGGTACAGCCTATTCCACAGGATCAATGAGCTTGCCGCTATCCTCTCTGCCCAGGCAGAACATGAAAAACAGACGCGCGAATTTCTGCAGGACATGATCTCAGATGTTTCCCACCAGTTAAAGACGCCCCTGGCAGCGCTAAAGATGTATGATGAGATTATGGCGCAGGAGGGAACGGACAGGGAGGCCATCCATGCATTCAGCCAGAAATCCCTGCGGGAAATACGCCGGGTGGAGGATGTGGTTTATACGCTCTTAAAAATAGCCAGGCTGGACGCAGGCACGGTCAGGATGGAAAAGGCGGAGGAAAACATGGAAATGCTCCTTAAGGATGTGACGGAACGCTTTGAGACATTTGCCACTCAGGAAGCGAAAGAAATTGTGTTATCCGGGAGCAGCGATGTTTTCCTTTACTGCGATGCCCTTTGGATGTCGGAAGCTTTGGGGAATGTGGTAAAAAATGCGCTGGAGCATACCGACAGAGGTGGGAAAGTAGTAATCAGCTGGGAGAGGACGCCCCTTCTTACAAATATTGTGGTGGAAGACAACGGAACAGGAATTCACCAGGAGGATATCCATAATATCTTCAAACGGTTTTACCGGAGCCGTTTTTCCCAGGATACCCATGGAATCGGCCTGGGGCTCCCGCTTGCAAAATCCATTGTGGAAGCCCATCAGGGGACGGTTTCCGTAACCAGCAGGGTCGGCAAGGGCAGCAGATTTGTCTTAAGCTTTTTTCATCTTACAAAAGAGTAAATCTTACTAAAAAGTAAGATGAAATTCATGTGAAAGTAAGACCCATCGGGTATGATAATTCCCGAAAGGCAGGTAATAAATATGAAGATTCTTGAAGTACAAAATCTATGCAAGACCTATGGAAAAGGGGAAGCGCGGGTTCAGGCGCTTGACCATGTTTCCTTCTCCGTGGGCAAAGGGGAATTTATCGCAATCGTAGGCGAATCCGGTTCCGGAAAAAGCACGCTTTTAAATGTGGTGGGAGCCTTGGATAACCCGACCTCCGGGAAAGTGCTGATTGATGGGAAGGACATTTTTTCCATGCCCGAAAAGAAGCTTACGGTGTTCCGCCGCCAGAATATCGGGTTTATCTTCCAGTCCTTTAACCTGATCCCGGAGCTGAATGTAGAGCAGAACATTACATTCCCTTTGCTTCTGGATTACCAGAAGCCGGACCAGAAGTATGTGGAGGAGCTGCTGGAGATTCTGGGATTAAAGGAGCGCAGAAAGCACCTGCCCAGCCAGCTTTCCGGAGGCCAGCAGCAGAGGGTGGCAATCGGGAGGGCGCTGGCGGCCCGCCCTGCCATCATCATGGCGGATGAGCCTACCGGGAACCTGGATTCCAAGAACAGCCAGGAGGTCATCACCCTCTTAAAATCCATGTCGGCCAAGTACAGGCAGACCATCCTGATGATTACCCATAATGAGCACCATGCGGATGCAACGGACCGGGTACTGCGCATGACGGATGGAAGGCTGGAGGATTTGGGGGTGGCGGCGAGATGAGAAGTTATCTTGGGCTGATACCCCAGTATGAAAAGGTCCACCGCAAAAATAACCGGATTTCCGTACTGTGCATCACGCTTTCGGTATGCCTTGTAATGGCGATTTTCAGTATGGCGGACATGGCGATGCGCTCCCAGAAGAATTATTTTATTAAAACCAATGGCGAATACCATGCGGCGCTCCATGATGTGGAGGCAGAGACGGCAGAACTGGTATCGGCAAGGGTTGACGTGGCTTTATCGGGATGGGTCTATCAGGG
>CAJTLR010000144.1 GCA_910577185.1 uncultured Acetatifactor sp. | reverse complement strand
GTAATATTTTTTGCCCTGCTCATTTGGACGATATGGGGAAATACAGCATTGACAGTGAGTAACATAAAAATTTCAAGCAGCCGTATTCCCGCGGCATTTTCTCAATGACATGATGCTGGGGTCAAAACATAGAGTTTTCTATGGCTGAATACTCGTAGAACCTTGAAAATGTAATATTTCACAGTAGATTTGTTATAAGAGGCACCTTTTCTCCAAATGCATTGGCATACTTTTAGTGTGTTTTCTATACTAATACAGGATTTTGGGCATAGTTTCCCAGTCCCTTCCGAAATCCGAAGAGCTTTCTGAAATTCAAAGCTGCTATTTTACTTCCAAAGAAAAATTTCCCTCGCTGCCTTCCTCTTGGAAGGCTGTCCAGATGGTAATTTTTCCGAAGACTGGAAGGAACTGTTTCCACGCCGTTTCTTAACCGTGCCAGACTGCTAAATTCTTCACTCTGCATGTACCGCTGACTTTTTGCCCTGTTAGATGCATTTTTTGAAGTGATAAATGAAGCGACTTTTTTGTATATCTTTGGACGGCATTGTTCCTGATAAGGACAACCGGCACAATGATTTCTGTCAAATGATACCCTGCATTGTCTTGTTGATTTTGTATAGCTCTGGCTGATTGGAACGTGGCCCGCTGCGCATTTCAGCAGACGCGTGCCATCTTCATTAAATTCAAAATCTGCCAGTGCATCAGGGGCTTCTTTGCCGATTAAGGCTGTTGTTACCAGGCGGATATTCTTTTCTTTTGCAAGTGCAATGTTGTCCTGCCCGTCATAACCGCCATCTGTAACCAGAATGATTTCTTCTTCCGATTTTTCCATTGCCGAAAGAGATTCCTGGAGAAACTGACTGTCTGTATGGGTGTTTTTATCATACTGATAATCCGTCACAACAGAACCATTTTTGCCAACCGTTTCCTCAATATTTGCAGAATATCCCCTGTACTGCTTACCCGCCTTGTTTCTGTAAGTGGCATCCGGGTCAGAAGGATTCTGGAGTGCGGACGAATTCATCGTACCGTCTTCCTTTGTCCTCATGCGGCGTTTTTCATTTTCCACAACAGTCTGGTCAGAAAGGCATCTGGTAAAAAGCTGGTACTCCGTCACGTCTTCAAAATCTGTTCCGCACAGATGAAGCAGACAGCCGCTGTCTGTGAGGAGCGTCTGGATAATGGCCCCCATGTCATCATTTCTCTGATGATAGAAAATGCGGTTATAGTCATTCGGGTCGGCATAATGTTTCAGTTGTTCCGGAATGATATCCGGCTGCTTTTTTGTGAGATAAACAACCAGCTTTGATATGCAGGTATAAATCAGTTCCATACGGCTCAGAAAACGGATATTTGATTCTATCATAAGGGAATCCATGCGGCGGATGCGCCCGTTTAGCTTCATGATTTTAGCTATTTTGCCACTAAGGTCTTTTACACAGTCATGATATAAGTCCACCCCGTGAAGTGTTTCATAATCATAGCATTTTTTACGGAAACGGCTCAGGGTTTTATCTGATACAGGCTGGTCCACAAAGCTTGTGGTATGCAGGGCGTACTGGAGATGAAGGTCAAGCATCAGGTTCTCAACAATTTCATCGTCCGAATAATCAAAAAGCTCTTTGATGATTAACGCACCGATGATTACATTAACAGGTGTATTAGATCTGGAGGCCTTGTCACTATACAGAACAGAAAAACGTTCTTCATCTATTGCTGGAAAAATCTCATCAGCAAAGATTTTTGCCCAGGATTTTTCCAGAGCTTTTTTCTCACGCTCAGTTAGTGCTATAAAGCTGTCGTCGAAGGACAACTGTTGACAATCATTCGGTTTAAATGCCATAAGAGATACCACCTTTCTAGAACTATTACCATTATAACTCACAAAAGGGTAGATTGTCTTTATTTACTGTAAAATATTAAATTTTCAATGTTCGGTAGTTGGGCTTTTGACCCCAGCATCATGACATTGAGAGGATAGCCGCTTTTCCATATACGATTTTAATAAATTTTCAGAAGATATTTTATGTATGCCTTTGGACGAGGTGATGAAGGCATTTGCATTGTTGCTGAGGGAAACGGAAAAACATATTATATTTGAAATGTTTGACGTAGAGGACACTTTTAACACTAAGACAATGTTCTTCTTGCCAGCAGGGCGTGCAATAGTTCTGAGCGGCTTTGACAGGAGACAGCGTTTGCAGGAATGCAGGGAAACATCTTATTTTTATAATCAGGAAACGTATGAGCTTCTGCCAGATGATTTTAGGATAGAGAATGGTTATGAGGGAAATCTGCTGAAAGAGTTGTTTTCAAAATTAGAATCAGTTTTGTCCATATGTTATCTTGCTTCCAATGCCACGGTGCAGGCTGCGGGGGTAAAGCTGCAGATTATAGGGCAGCGTTCTGTAGAATATGCTTACCGTTATTCTGATATATGTGAAAATTCCGTGCTTTATAAGATATACGACTGGATTCATTCCGGGGGGAATCCTATAGATAAGGCGATTATTGCAAGGAATATTATCTGCCTGCACTGCAAGTATGAGCCGCCTTTAAATATGGATGAAAGGGTGTTGGCATCCATCCAATCCAATTATAATCTGTATCTGAAAGACAATGTGGCCCAGTATCTCGAACTGAAGAATAAAATGGCGGAATTCATAAGTGATACCGTGTCACGGACGGGCGAATATGCAACAGAATTGCTGGATAGATTTAAAACGAACCTTATTGCGGTCTTCGGTTTTCTGTTCACGGTAATTTTGGCAGATGTCGTATCAGACCAGCCATTAGATAATATTTTTACGAGAGACATCACAGCCATTCTGGAGCTGGTTTTAGCTGGCTCGCTGGTGTATCTATATATGCTATAAACAGTCCCAATACCAGATGAAGAAAGTTTATGAGAGTTATGAAA
>CAJTLR010000143.1:1691-3025 GCA_910577185.1 uncultured Acetatifactor sp. | reverse complement strand
CTCTTTCCTTTTATTCCACTTTTAAGAAATTTCTTCTAAAAGGTACGGTTGTCATCGTTTTTTACTACTACATCATAACTTATTTTCTTTTTTGCGTCAACATATAATGCCTGCCCTATAACTTCTTCTTTGGATGGTGTCCTCTGATGGCGGAACTGGCTGACTCCTTGAAGAGTGCGGCAAAATATTTGGCTTGGAGTTGAACAACAGATACCTAAGTCTGTAAATTTTTCCGAAAGAGATGATAAAAGTTACAGACTGGTGTATTATAGATAAAAAATAGAGTAGAGGTGGATAAAAATGCTCTATATAGCGATATGCGAAGATGAAGCTTCTCAGCTTGCAGCCATAAGGGATAAGGTGCAGATATACTTAAAAGAAAATAATATTTTAGCGGAGCTGGAAGCATATGGCCGTAGCGACTTGTTAAAATACGATCTTCAGGAGGGAAAGTATTTTGACATCATATTGAGCGATATTGAGATGCCCGATACAGACGGCATGAAGCTTGCGAAAGAAATAAGGGGCTGTCTGCCGGATGCCATTCTGATTTTTGTGACCGCCTACTTAAAATATGCAATCGATGCATATGAACTGGAAGTGTTCAGGTACATTCCCAAAAGCTGTCTGGATGAAAAGCTGCCGGGCGCTTTGGAGATCGCTATAAAAAGGGTACAGTCCCAGGCGGATAAGAGTTATCTGATACAGACTGCGGCAAGGATCGAGAAGATTCTGCTGAAGCAGATTGTGTATATCCAGAAAGACGGCAAAAACGCCATGATCATCTGT
The DNA here is from genome assembly GCA_910577185.1 of uncultured Acetatifactor sp. Lineage (GTDB taxonomy): Bacteria > Bacillota > Clostridia > Lachnospirales > Lachnospiraceae > Acetatifactor. The sequence goes on along the minus strand of CAJTLR010000143.1, from coordinate 2,236 downwards.
ACGGACAGCAGTGTGAAAAGCGTGAGAAAGAGCCTTTCTGATGTACATAAAGAACTTAATTCAAAGGATTTCGTTTTCGTGGAACGGGGCAGCATCGTGAATATCGCTCAGATTAAAAGCATTCAGAAAGAAGAGGTTTTGCTGAGCAATGGGGTGCGCATTCATGCCAGCCGCCCCAGGCTGGAAGAAATAAAAGAACGGATGGCAATATATTGGAGCGAGCACATATGATATTCTTATCTGAGTTCATTGAATGGATCGCCTGTCTGACAGAAGTCGGGCTTTTTTACTGGCTGGCAGACAAAACTTTCAGGAAGGAGCGGAAAAACGTAAGGATATACTGGGACTACATCTTAACCGTCATCCTGGCTGTTGTGATATTGGGACTAAACAATATCGTCCTTTATTCCTCATTCACGCTCTTTTTCTGGATGCTTTTTGGCAGTGTGTCAGCAATGGCGCTTTATCGCGTCAGCTACATAAAGCTTTTGTCACTTACAGTGCTTTATACCTTGTGTTTCTGCTCCACAGATATGCTGGCATCG
>CAJTLR010000143.1:707-1573 GCA_910577185.1 uncultured Acetatifactor sp. | reverse complement strand
TTTCTTTGAGAAAACTGATCATTCCGCTTATCCGGAGTGAGCATGAAAAGAGGGTATTGCTGATATCCCTGATTGCGTTTCTGCTCTTTTTATATTACAGGAAACCGGCGCAGAGCAGTTTTTCTGTGGAGATATCCATTATATTCGGGCTGTTGGTGCTCCTCTGCAGTCTGGGAATATATGTGGGTTACAAATATCTGGAAAGCCAGAACGAGAAAATGCAGAGCAGGATAGCGAAGATACAGAACGAATTATTGCAGGAAAACTATCAGTCTGTAAGTCATTTATATGAGAGCAACGCAAGGCTGTACCATGACCTGAATAATCATTTAGATATCCTGTATCAGCTGCTTGTCTCAAAACGTCCGGATGAGGCAAAAGAGTATATCAGCCAGATCGGCGAGCCCATGAAAGAAATGGTCCAAAAAAGATTTACAGGAAATGATATTATTGATGTAATCATCAGCTGCAAAAAGCAAAAGGCAGAGCAGCTAGGAATGAAAACAGATATCGATGCGGAATTCCCGGTAAATACAGGCATACAGCCCAGTGATGTATGTACGGTTTTGGGGAATCTGCTGGACAATGCAATAGAGGGAAGCAGAAATACGGACAATGCAGTGATCTGTCTGAAAATACACTGTGTGCATCAGTTCATCTTAATCCAGGTTTCCAATACGACTTCCAGGCAGCCCCAAATCGACCCCAAAACCGGCAGATGGATTACCAATAAGACTGACCGGACAAGGCATGGATGGGGGATGCAGAGCGTAAAAAGCATTGTGGAAAAGTATAACGGAACAATGCAGTATAACTTCAGCGGAACGGAATTAAGAATAACAGTAATACTGTTCTTCTGATGTATA
>CAJTLR010000143.1:0-699 GCA_910577185.1 uncultured Acetatifactor sp. | reverse complement strand
TATAACTTCAGCGGAACGGAATTAAGAATAACAGTAATACTGTTCTTCTGATGTATACTACATAACGCCAGAATTGAATGAGAGGAGCCGCCTTGTCCGGGCGGCTTTTTTGTTCGCGGACATAAAACGAAAGGTTCACGGACAAGACGGGCAAATCTGTGCCGCATTATTATATAATCTTCAAGAAAAATAAAATAAAAAAGGAGATTTCAGTATTATGAAAGTAAGGAAAAACATGATTGCTATTATGCTCCTGGCGTGTGTGGGATGTATGGGATGCGCAAAGGAACAGCCAAAAACCGATGCCGGGAATGAGAGCAAATCGGAGGATACCCGGAATACCGAGAACGGAACAGAACCAGGAAATACAGGAAGCGCTGCAGGCAAACAGGATTTTCCGGAAAAATTTCAGGAGACTGTAAATGGAGTCACTTTCGATACGGTGATTCAGATATCAGAAGAGGCAGAACTTGGGAATCTGCATCAAGTAACGGCAACGCTCCAACAGCCGGATATCGGAAAAGCAAAAGCAATGTTCTCCGAAGGGAAGACTGTCACGGAGGAGAAGAATGAAACCGGCTCAGGCGAGGATGGGATTGAATATCCCAGCTATACTGCCAACTATGAGGACGGCGCCTTTTTGCGCGCGAGTACGGTTCTGGTCTACAGTACCCCGGTATTCGAGAAAGTATATGGGGC
>CAJTLR010000142.1 GCA_910577185.1 uncultured Acetatifactor sp. | reverse complement strand
TGGAAACCCTTGAATAATGGATATTTTCTAAGTCACCTATTCCAACTATCCAACAGATGTTGGAAGGGGGGAAATGGCAGTCCTGCGGACCTTCCGGATGCCGGAAATCGCCGGGACTGCAGCCCGGAGTATTTGGGTGGATCTCAGGGGCTGTTTAAAACATGTCCCAGAAACATCAGCAGAAGTATTTCTGCCGTCAGAATGGCGGGCATGCCGTACCTGAAATACCAGTGTCTGGTCTTGTGATGGAAAAAGCGCATACCCAGAGTGCAGCCCAGGGCTCCTCCCAACAAGGCTGCCGTAAACAAAGAAGCCTCCGAGATGCGCCAGGCACCCCGGATGGCTCTTTTTTTGTCCATGCCCATAAGGGCAAATCCAATCAGGTTTATTCCGATCAGATATCCAGTGAATAATGTTGTCATAATATGTTCCGTTTTCCCTGCCGGTCAGTATGGCAGAAATCACTCAGCGGTCTGCGGGGCTCCCGAATAAATTTTCGCCCACACTGTCAAGTTTCATGGCGCGCACCTTGCTGGAGAGGCCGAACAGATTGATAAAGCCCTCCGCGTCATGGTGGTCATACAGATCGCCGGTGGTGAAGGAAGCGATGCTCTCATTGTACAGGGAATAGGGAGAGGTGGTACCGGCTTTGATGATATTGCCCTTGTAAAGTTTGAACTTCACTTCGCCGGTCACATATCTCTGGGTTTCCTCGATAAAGGCCTGCTGTGCCAGACGCAGGGGGGTAAACCATTTTCCCTCATACACAAGGCTGGCAAAACGGCTGCCCATCTCTTTTTTCATGGCATAGGTGTCCCTGTCCAGAATCAGTTCCTCCAGCTGCTGATGGGCCTCCATCAGGATGGTTCCTCCCGGTGTCTCATACACGCCGCGGGATTTCATGCCCACCACACGGTTTTCCACGATATCGATGATACCGATGCCGTGTTTGCCGCCCAGGGCATTCAGGGTATGGATGATATCGGATACTTTCATTTCCTGGCCGTTTACGGAAGTGGGAACACCTTTTTCAAAAGTCATGGTGACATATTCGCCTTCTTCCGGGGCGTTCTGGGGAGTTACGCCCAGCACAAGGAGATGTCCGAAATCCGGTTCATTGGCAGGATCCTCCAGCTCCAGGCCTTCATGGCTGATGTGCCAGATATTGCGGTCGCGGCTGTAGGAGGAATCTGCGGAAAAGGGAAGGTGAATGCCGTGGGCATTGCAGTATTCGATCTCTGACTCCCGGGAATCCATGGTCCACTTGTCGTTTCTCCAGGCGGCGATAATTCTGATATCGGGGGCCAGGGCCTTGATGCCCAGCTCAAAACGGATCTGGTCATTTCCCTTGCCGGTGGCGCCGTGGCAGATGGCGGTAGCGCCTTCTTTCCGGGCGATTTCCACCAGTTTTTTTGCGATAAGGGGTCTGGCCATGGAAGTGCCCAGCAGATATTTGTTTTCATAGATGGCATTGGCCTGAACGCAGGGAACCACATATTCGTCACAGAATTCGTCTATGACATTTTCAATGTACAGTTTGGAAGCGCCGCAGGACTTGGCCCGTTCCTCCAGGCCGTCCAGCTCTTCTGCCTGGCCGCAGTCCACGCACACGCAGATGACTTCATAATCAAAATTTTCTTTTAACCAGGGAATGATTGCGGTGGTGTCCAGACCGCCGGAATAAGCGAGAACTACTTTTTCTTTCATAAAGCACAAGCCTCCGTGTCAAATGATTTTCGGTATATTTTTCAAAAACACTATACAACATTCCCCCGGGAAAAGCAAGTTGAAAGTTGGGATCCGGCGAAATCCCCGTGGATATATTCCCGGAAGGATGCCCTGCGTTTTCCCTGCGGGGCCCGCTTTGCCGGAAGAGGATGTTTCGGGAGAGATTGCCCGGTACGCAAAAGGGGGTTATTCTTCCAGGAGCCGTATCCTGCAGTCCGGTGCAAACAGCATAAGAACCTCTTTCATCTGGTCAATGGAGTCCGCATTGATTCCATCTGTCAGAAGAAACATGGCAGTGGCTTTGACCGCATGGTCCTCGCCGCACTGGAAGGAGACCGCTATGGGATATCCGCTGTCAAAGAGGTACAGATAGATGGTGTTTTCTTCCAGGGCACTGCTGACAAAAATCTTTTCCGCCGTATAGAGGGAAGACAGCGCCAGGGCATTGGTTCCGGTCAGGGCATTCATCTGGGTGAGAAGCAGGGAGGCGCTACGGGCATCCAGCAGATCTTTCAGGGAATCCGGCAGTCCGTCCAGGGTATCATATTCCCCCAGTTCAGACAGCAGTTTCCACATGGACGGGAAAGTCAGTTCATACACTGCGGCAGGAGCGGTATAATCGCCTTCCGCGATGCCCTGAACCAAAGGTTCAAAGGAGGGATTGTCGGCGCCCATGATTTCCGTGTATTGCGTACTGTCTGCCATTTGGGCCAATAGTTCCACAAGTTCCATGCCATGCTGGCGCAGGGGCCGGCTGCCGTTATCGGGTTTTGCGCAGCTGCCGGACAGCAGGGCAAGTATCACTGCGGACAGTAATGCCAGTGTTTTTTTGTGCCATATTTTGTGATGTTTTCTTTGTATTTCCATAGGTGGATTCCTTTCCGGGACTTTGCCCTGAAACTGTTTCCGTGCAGGAAGATTTCCTAATAGGAAAATTTTCCAAAAGGAAGAAGGACTTTGGCAGCGAGGTCATGTGGATGGGACTTTTATGGCAATCATACCATTTCCCGCAGTTGATGACAAGCAGAGATCTTATAAGAAAGAAGATAAGAAAGAAAATAAATTTCTTGACAAATGCAAAGCACGGTATTATAATCAATGCAAATCTCCGCATGGTTTGCGGTGGGAAAGGTGTGTAGTGCAATGAACAAATGGACAGCGGCGAATATGGAAATGAACATGTGCTGCAATCAGGCTGTTATGATGAATACAGTCCATTTTTTCGTGCATTATGATGCCTGACAGCAGAGAGAATTTTCTTATGTGTGAAAGCAGGTGCCATAATGGTACCTGTTTTTTTATGCGCAGGGGCGCGTAAGGAAATCAGCAGCGAAAGCTGCA
>CAJTLR010000141.1 GCA_910577185.1 uncultured Acetatifactor sp. | reverse complement strand
CTATTTAGAACATATATAAGTGTTTTAACAGCTTTTTTCTTTTTATTTTTTTCTGCATGGGTCAGCAAAAGAATATTTATACACACTTTTTCCAGAAACGTTCGTCTTACCGCCAGTAAGGCGAACGTTTTGGGGTGTGAATTCACGAATAATTCCCCTTATGCAAAACACCTAAAAATCTGAAAACGAGACAAAAACCGCGAAATACGCAAAAGAGAGGATTTACTGAAAATGAATAAATCAAACGGCAGCCACTCGGGTCAAAAAAACAATCTGCCCTGGAAAATAGCAGGCATCTTCTTTTTTGCGGGTTTTCTGGTTTGTGTCGCCCTTGTCTGTACCGGATCCTTAAAAAAGAAAAATGCCGAAGACACATTTGAAAGCCTGGCAGAACAGACAAACAATATCAATGCCACTGTTTTACCGGATTCGGATAATACCGCCGGCCAGGCCACGGACTCCGGGGAGGTGAGCATACCGGACCAGACCGGAATTCCCATTCCTGATAAAACAATATCCTTTCAGGAGCTGCGCGAAAATACAAATGCTGATATTTATGCCTGGATTTATATTCCCGAAACTCCCATGGATTATCCTGTGGTACAGCATGCAACAGATAATAACTACTATTTAAATCATAATCTGGATGGCAGCAGCGGGTATCCGGGCTGTATTTATACCGAAAATTACAACCGGAAAGACTTTACCGACCCGGTGACAGTACTTTATGGCCACAATATGAAGGACGGTTCTATGTTTGCCGGACTGCACCGGTATAAAGACACGGACTATATGAAGGAGCATCCCTATATTTATATATATATGGAAGACAAGCTGTATGTGTACGAAATTTTTGCGGCATATGAGTATACCAGCGAACATCTTCTCTACGATCATGACTATACCAGTGCCGCTCAGTTCAGCGAATATATAGAAAACATAAGAAATGTCCGGGATATGGGAAAAGTAATCCGGGATGATCTGGAAATCACGGATGATGACAGCATTCTGACGCTTTCTACCTGCATTTCGGGCAAGGCAGAAAACCGGTTTCTGGTACAGGGGGTGCTGCGGTATGAAGGGTGAGGAAAAAAAGCGCATCGGAGGAAGTCCCGGTACAGACGTTCTGACTGTCCCGGGCAGAGTCAGGCGTTTACTGATAACCATACTGCTTGCAATCATAGTATTGATTTTTCTGGCGGCGGTGGGATTCCTGCTTTTGCAGATATCGGGAAAAAACAGTCTCTACAGCAAGGCCGACGATAAAAAAATAGTTTCCACGCTGGCAGGCATGGCAGTGAGTATGGGCGGCAGTACTCAAAATGATGGTGAGTCCGACTGGCAGGAAGGAGATATCCGCTACAAGGGAGTCCACTACCGCTACAACCAGGATATATTGACTTTTCTCTTTTTAGGCATAGACAAAATGTCCGAAATAGGAGCCGTAAAAGACGGATATGACGGAGGGCAGTCAGATGCGATCTTTCTTCTGGTGCTGGATCCCCACCAGAAAAATGCCACTGTCATAGGAATTCCAAGGGATACCATGACAGAAATAGAGGTCTATGATGGAGCCGGAGTATATGTAGGCACTACTACAGCCCAGATAACATTGCAGCACGGCTACGGTGATGGCGCACAGCTGAGTTGCGAACGCAGTGTGCAGGCCGTATCAAGACTCTTTTACGGATTGCCCGTACACGGCTACTGCGCCATTAACATGGGCGCTATCCCACTGCTGAATGATGCGGTGGGCGGAATTGACCTGCAATGCCTGGAAACCCTGGATTTTTCCGACTTTCATGCGAAAGAAGGAGAACAACTGCACCTGAAAGGCATGGATGCCTACTACTATCTGCACAATAGGGATACAGACAGCTTTAACAGCGCCGGAAGACGTCTCCAGCGGCAGAAACAATATCTGACGGCTTACGCTTCTGCTGTCCTGGAAACCATAAAGACAGACCTTACCTTCCCGGTCACCCTGTACAACACTTTAAGCAAATACATGGTTACGGATATCTCCATTGATGAACTGGGATATATGGTTCCCCAAATGGCCGGATACACTTTCAGCGGGGAAGACATGCATATTCTGCAGGGTGAAACTGTGGAAGGCGAAAAGTTCGAAGAGTTCCATGTAAATGAAACTGCATTGTATGAACTGATTCTCAATGTATTTTATGAGAAAGTTGCATGATTTTTAACTTGGTATTAGGCCGTAAGGCTTGATATAACCACATGAAAAATAAGGAAAGGAGAAGAAAAACAATGAAAAGATTTACAAAATTGATGGCGCTTGGTCTTGCCGCCGTACTAACTTTTGGCATGACAGCGCAGGCTGCAACCAGCCCGGACACAACCAACACCAATGATGTAGGAAAGACCTATATCGACAAGGTAACATGGTCTGATTCACACATCGTTGATTCCAAGGGAAACGAGGTTAAGGCAGATGCTCTTACACCGGAGGAGGTAACAGCTGTCAATGGTGCAAAAGACAATGAAAATGTCAACCAGGCTATCAAGGAAGCTCTGGGAGAAAATTTTGTGGTAAAAGGAACTGTGACTGCATTTGACCTCTCTGTTCCGAAAGGAGAGATCGTCACCGTTACTCTTTCAGTTCCTGAGCTGAAAGCCGGTGTCGAGTATGTCATACTTCATTATCCCAACGGAACCAGTGAAGCTCCCCAAGTTATTGAATTAGCCGCTCGTAAAGGAAATCTCATTTCCTTTACGATTGTTTCCGGTTCACCTTTTGCACTTGTGGAAGTAGGTGCGGAAGTAGTAGATGAAACTCCTGCCCCTACACCCGTGCCCACACCGGTTCCCACCGACAAGCCTGACTGGACTTACACGGAGGTAGATGGCGTTTGGTTTAAGGCAACACAGGGCGGCGCTGATGACTTCTCTGTAGAGCAGGTTGAAGTTTCCCAGGGATTCATTTTCTCTTCCGAAACTGACGCTGCCGTGAAGGAAGCAATGGGCGACAAGTTCAGAGTAACCGACAATGTTCTGGCTGCTTTCAACTTCTATGCTAAAGATGCAAATGGTACACCTGTAGAAGTATGGTCTCCT
>CAJTLR010000140.1 GCA_910577185.1 uncultured Acetatifactor sp. | reverse complement strand
TTCCGTCTGGATAATGATTACAATGCAGACAAGTATTCAAAAGATGCCGTAATGGAAATAGGGGATCCCCGGACGATATTTGATACTGTCCTCAAAAACATCAATGGGGCAGGATATCAGCTGGAAGAGACTGCCTATGACTATTATGCATTGGATCATGAGACCATGGAAAAGGAATACAGGGCATTTGATAAGTCAGGCCAGGAATTAGGCGCGGATACTCTTTCATGGGGAGCGGAAAATGACTGCTATTTCTTTACGGCAGTTCAGCAGCATGAAGGGCTTCCGGTATACTTTGGGAGCCAGGACTTTCCGGAAGACGGGGAAAGCAACAGGCCGATTCAGGTGTTATATTCTGCGGATGGGATAGAAAGGCTGGAAGTTTCACGGCTGTATTCCTTTTCCGAACCGGGAGAGACTGTAAGCTTATTGGATTTTGGCACAATCGCTGAAACCGTATCGAAAAAATACGGGGATGTCATAGGGGCCTCATATACAGTCAAGCGGGCAGAACTGTACAAAATGCCGGTAAAACAGGCTGGCAGCACTTATGACATAAAGATTGTATGGCTGTTTGAAGTCACGGAATCAGGGGTGGACAGCGATACCGGCAAAGAATATGAATATACGCAGTACATGTTTGTCGATGCGGCAGATGGTACGGAGGTGTTTTTTTAGTGAAGAAGCGGAAGAGATATTTCCAGACAGAAATCAGCCGCCTGTTCCATAAAAAGGAGCTATACTTTTCTGTTATGGGAATCGTATTGATTCTATTTTTATCGGCAAATGACGGAATGGGAAATATGGGCGGCTCCGTTTTGTCATCTGTGTTGCTGTCATCTTACGATGCGGGGTTTCTGGTCGCTTTTTCCCTGGCGTCAATTCCATATGCGGCTGCGTTTACGGATGATCTGGAATATAACTACGCAAAGTATCTGGTGGTTCGCGGGAGCCTGGGAAAGTACGTTTTCTCCAAAATGCTCGTCATTTTCATTTCTTCCATGCTGACAATGGGAATCGGCATAACCTGTTTTTCCATGCTGTGTTCCCTGAGGCTGCCATGGGTGGATGAGGGTATGGCGGAATACATATCGATGTTTGGAGGATACCGTTCTTTTTTAGACCATGGACAGTATTTGCTGTGGTTTTGGTTCTATGGGATGCAGTGGGGGATTTTTGCGGGGATCCTCTCAATGGCGGCAGCGTTTTTTTCACTTTTCTGGCCGAATAAACTGCTGGTATTTTCCGTACCTGTTTTGCTTTACCAGATATTGATCGAATTCGGCGCAGACAGCTTTCGGAAAATAGCAGCGCTTGACCCGCGCGTGGTCTTTGACGCAAGGCATAATATTTGGAACAGCGATTGGAAAATGCTCGCATGGGCAGTTTCTGCTGGGGGCAGCGGCATGGCTGCTCCTTGGCTTTGCAGGCATGTTGCAGTCAAAAAGGAGGATATGAGCATGACGGGGTATTTTCGGTCTTTCCGTCAGATGTTTACAGAAAGGGTGTTCAGCTCCAGGACTTATGTAGTGGCAGTTTTGCAGGGTTTTATGCTGCATCTGTATATGAGGCCCGTGGCGGCGTTTTCAAGAGATATGGGATACGCGGCTGCACCGTGGGCATTCCCATTTATCCTGTCAAATATTTTCTATCTGCTATTATTTATGATCGGGATAATTTACTGTTTTTCAGATGTCCCATTTATGCAGTATAAAAATATGTATCAGGTCATCCGTACCGGACGGCGCAGATGGGCGGCATGCCAGGTCAGCGCGATCCTTGCGCAGTCGTTTTTGATAATGGCTGCAAATGTATTTTTCAGCATGGCCTTATTAAGCGGGTCATGTGAGCTTACCCTGGATTGGGGGAAACTGTATCATACACTGGCATTGACAGGCAGTCCGGAAGAATACCGGTTTCTGTTTGCCTTTTCCTATGAAACCATGCAGATGTTTTCGCCGTTGGAACTGATTGCTTTGACGGTTATCATCGGTACTTTGGGAATCGGTTTTATTGGCCTTTTTATGTTTGCTGTCAGCATCTATATCAACAGGAGTGTAGCGGTTACGGCGGCATTTGTCATGGTGCTCATGATCTACCTGGTCGAGAATATCCATCCGCTGTTAAGAGAGAAGATGGCGATGTTCGTCCCGGTAAACTGGATGAGGGTAACACAAATCGGCGTGAAATTACATGACAGTTTTATCCAGCCGCCGGTTCTTTATATGCTGATGGTGTTGGCGGCCGGGATTGCAGTATGTGCTGTCCTGATATTGATAAAGATAAAGAAGATGGAATTTCAATGGTACAAAGAAGAGTAGGGAGGTGCCTGAGTGGAACAGTTTGTGATTGAGGTAAAAAATGTAAGCAAGTCATTTAAGGGTATTCCTGTACTGAATGACATAAATATCACCTGCAGAAGCGGAAAGATATATGGAATCATTGGCTATAACGGCTCCGGAAAAACCGTTTTGTTCAAATGTATCTGCGGCTTTCTTCATGTGGATTCAGGGGAAATATCCGTAAATGGAAGAGTGATGGGAAAGGAGATGGATATGCTTGAACATGCGGGAATCATCATTGAAGAGCCCGGCTATATCCGCAATCTGTCAGGATACCGTAATCTGGAATATCTATACCGCATCACCCATAAAAAAGATCCGGCGGTGATTCATTCCATCATGCTGAAAGTCGGGCTTGACCCGCAGTCCAGGAAAAAAGTGTGCCATTATTCGCTGGGAATGCGCCAGCGGCTGGCAATCGCCCAGGCCACAATGGAAGACCAGGCGATTCTGATTTTAGATGAACCGATGAATGGCCTCGACAAGGAAGGGGTTGCGGAAATGAGAAAATTTTTCTTAGAGCAAAAAGAGAGGGGCAAATTGATACTTTTGGCCAGCCATAATAAAGATGACATCGAACTGCTTTGTGATGAAGTATATGAGATGAATCATGGTATCTTGGCGATGTATTCCAAATCCACCTAAGCGCAGAATGGGGCAGACTCTTTGTCTACAGCTTGGGGCAGTCCAAACCTATGCCTTGAATCCTTCCAGCAGCTTCAGCAGCAGCTTCTTCCTGCGGTGCTCCTCCAG
>CAJTLR010000139.1 GCA_910577185.1 uncultured Acetatifactor sp. | reverse complement strand
CTTTATGGGGGCGGGAGCGTTTATATGGGAGGATAACATAGCCGGCAGAGTTTTCCCTTTATAGTATGGTAAAAAGCAGATATTTTGATTGGAGGTCATTTATGATGGGCTACGAAAAAAACCAAATAGTAAAAGGTATTTTGTTTATAAGCAGCATGAAGTGTCAGGAGAATGTGGAGCGGATGGCGGTGCAGATAACAATGCAGTGTGCGGGGAGAAACATTCTAGTGGAAGATGTGGCGGTGGAGCATAACCTGATTGGAGATATGGATATGGACAGGCCGGTGATAAAGTCTGTCGTCAATGCCGTTGTAAACAGGGGTTATGAGGTTCTGGCGCTCCGTAACCAATATGATGTGACAGAGGATGATTCTGATTGGGAGAAATTTGTGGGCAGCATGGCGGATATGGGTGTGCAGGTGTATCTGGCAGATGCGGATGAGTTTGTTGGCAGTGTTTATGGAGGGGAAAGTGGAGATTAAAAGAGGCGACATTATCATTGTGGATTTGGGACAGCATGAAACATCAGTCCAGTCGGGAATCCGGCCTTGTGTTGTTATGAGCAACGACATGGCAAACAGGCACAGCCCGGTTATCACGGTTGTCCCGCTTACTTCAAAGATACGGAAAAAACAGTATTTGCCAACTCATGTATTTTTGAACAGATATAGGAATAGCGGGTTGGAATGCCACAGCCTTGCCCTCTGCGAGCAGATTACTTCCGTTGCTTTTTCGGATGTTTTAGAGGTGGCAGGCAGGGTAAGTTGGAGAAAGATGGCTGAGATAGGCCATGCTGTTAAGGTACAGTGTGGATTGGCGGCATGAAAGTGGGTGTGACAGGTTGGATGCTTTAACTTTGGCAAAGAAGTTAGCGGTTCTTGCAAGGATATATGCGTTAGGATTATTAAATGAAGATGAATATACAAAAGCGAGAAACAGAATTATGCAGGAACACAATGTAGTAACATTTGAACAAGTATAAGATTTTGTGAAAGGCAGGAAAAAGAAATTTTTATCTGCCTTTCGTACATTAGTTAATATTTTCTTTTTGATATATAGTAAGGTCAGAAACAAGATAAGAGTTTGTTTCTGGTTTTACTATATATCAAAGGAAGGAGGAACAGGAATGGCAGGAGAAGTGGAAGTTATTAAAGCGGTAGAAGGAAACGGAATCAGACGCAGGAATATGGTTGGCAATGGCCTTTCGATTGAAAGAAAAAAAGTGGCGGCATATGTGCGGGTGAGTACCGACGGCGAAGAACAGTTACAGAGCTTTCAGTCACAGAAAACATATTATCAAGAGAAGATTTCCAAAGAAAAAGAGTGGGTAATGGTTGGCATCTATGCGGATGAAGCGATTACAGGAACTAAGACAGTCAAGAGAGACGGTTTCCTGAAAATGATTAACGACTGCATGGCAGGCATGATTGATGTTATCCTCACAAAATCCATATCCAGATTTTCCCGTAATCTGGTAGATACCCTTCAATATGTCCGTATGCTCAAAGAAAAGGGGATAGCGGTTATTTTTGAAAAAGAGAATATTAACACGCTTTCAATGGAAAGTGAGATGGCATTGGCATTGCTTTCCACCCTTGCTCAGAATGAAGTGGAATCGTTATCTGCAAATGTAAAAATGGGAATCAAAATGAAAATGAAACGTGGCGAAATGATGGGGTTCAATGGCTGCCTCGGTTATGATTACCATCCAGAGGATAAGAGCATTACTGTAAATCCGGGGGAGGCAGAGAGTGTTCGTGAAATATTCGATATGTATTTAAGAGGGTATGGTGCGCCGACAATAGCAAAGGAACTGACCAGGCTTGGCAGAAAGAACAAGAAAGGGGAAGTGAAATGGACAGAAAGCGGGATAAGGACGATTATCAATAATGAAAAGTATAAGGGAGACCTCCGGCTGGGAAAAACCTTTACAGTTGATCCGATTTCAAAGCGCAGGCTTGAAAATATGGGCGAAGAAGAACAGTATTATATCAAAGAACACCATGAGCCTATCGTTTCACCCGAAATATGGGATGCAGCACAGGAGATTAAAAAGAGCCGCTACCGCAAAAATGCAATGTCCATTGAGGGAACAAGAAAGAAGTACAGTAGGAAATTTGCTTTCAGCAGTATGTGTGAATGTGGATTTTGTGGAAAGTATCTAACGAGACGTGCCCATAATCAGACAACAACACAGACAAAGCCAGTATGGAAATGCAGGACTGCTACCAATTTTGGCATTGAGAACTGTCCGCACAGCAAGTCAATTGACGAGGCAATCATTGAAAATGCCTTCATTGAAATGTTTCATCTACTTGCAGACAACTTTGATGATGTTCTGGATTTGGTTATCCATTCTGTTGAGGAGACATTATCGAATGATGAAAGTGCCATTAAGTTGCAAAAGGTAAATAAAACTCTTGACTTGCTGGAATCAAAGAGAAAGAAATTGACCGATATGCTGTTAGATGATAAGATTACGAAAGAGGCATACGATGCAAAGTATAATGAATTGACACGAAAGATTAACCAGACAAAAGGGGAACGCTCGTTGTATTCTTCAAATGTAGAGGCACAAAAGCATGTCAGCCAGAGAATGAAAGAGATTCGTGCCTGTATTACAGAGGCGGATATGCTTGATAAATTCGACAGAGCAGTTTTCGAGAGCATTGTTGAAAAGGTGATTGTTGGTGATATGAATGAGGATGGAATAGTCGATCCATATAAGCTGACATTTGTGCTGAAAGGTATGGATGACAGAACCATTCCGGATGCGAAAAACCGATATAAAAATTTGAATAAGAAAGTTGGTTAGCATAGCATTTCAAAAAGTAGAAAGGGTAAGAAAAATGAACACTCAGAATGACTTTTTGGATAATGCAGTGGATGATGGAGTTGTAACAGATGGGGCAGGGGATTTGGACGCTGAAATGTGTTCTTATATACAAAACGACACGGAAGAAATGTGTTCATCTTTGCGTAACGACACACACAGAATGTGTCGTGTTGATACAAAGGAAACATATCTAGAAATCCTTTATTTTAGGCAGTTTTACAGGCATTTTGTGTTTGTGGAAGATGGAGAGGGGAATCGGAATAAGAGGGTTGAGAAGTATTTTGAGGTTTCAGCAGTGGTTGATGTGGGGTGTG
>CAJTLR010000138.1 GCA_910577185.1 uncultured Acetatifactor sp. | reverse complement strand
GCTGAAATTACTGCAATTACTTTTTTCATTCCGCACTCCCTTTATGCGGTTCCGCCGAAATGATCTCCCCCTGCACGTTGGATTCATCCGAATCCCCGTCCAGCTCATCTTCGTCAAGCTGCGGCTCCACCGCTATCGGGTCATCATCATAGACCGCCGAGCCGTCATCCTCAATCTGATGCACGGCATCCGGGGCGGGGCTTCCCTGTGTGGTGCATCCGCTGATTGTGGGAATCATCATTGCCGTAATAAGTAATGCCGATATTCTGTTGACACGCATTTTTCAAGCCCTCCTACTTCTCTGCCATAAATTATGGGAACCTGTTATCCGTTGATAATACGAACCAGCTCTCAATAAAGTTTCATTTCCCTTATCCGCTACGGTGCCCCTCTATCATTCAAAGCCACCCGTCCCCCTTATGGTAAGTCCGGGCATCACGCCCACATTCAGCTAAACAGCGAATCATCACTCACCGCAATTTCTGCCATTACCTTTATCAAATCTGTCGGTAGATGAATCCTGTTTTCCAACCCAGATTGCACCAAGTGACTATAAATTGCATGAAATGACCATAAAGTTTATAGCATCACCACCGCCTGGAACTTTTCTGCGTCACAAGAAACGGCGAAATCACCCCCGTATTTATCCACCACGGCCTTCACGTTCGACAGGCCGGTGCCTTCCGTGGCCTGCACTTTTTCCACCACGGGGTTCCTTACGGAGAAGATCAGCTTCCCTCCCTCCTGCACCAGCTTAACATGGATGACGGCATTCCTCCCCTGCCGCACCACCTTCACGCACTCATGGATGGCGTTGTCCAGTAGGTTGGAGAGCAGGATCACCGTCTCCTCCTCATTCAGCCGAATCCCGCCCATGTCGCCCACCCGGAATGTCATGGACACGCCCTGTTCCCTTGCGGCATGGAACTTCTGGTTCAGGACGGCATCCACCACCGGGTGGTTCGTGCTGACTACCGCCATCTCCACCGATATGCTCTCCGTCAGCCGCTCCGCAAGCGCGGCGGCGGCCTGCGTGTCTCCCTTCTTCAACAGCACCTGCATTGTCCTTATCTGGTTTTTGTAGTCGTGCATCTTCCTCCCCTGCCGCTCATAGACCGCCTGCATATCCCGGTAATGGGCAAACTGGCTCTCCTTCTTCTGGCCTGCCAGTGCGCTTTCCCGTAACAATTCCTCTTTTTCAATGATTCCCTGCATCAACCCTATAACAATTAAGTTCACCATAATTAATCCAACTGCAAGGAAAAGGTATACACCCTGCATCCTTTTTTCACTACTATAGCCAAATAATATGACACAAAGGGCCATCATCGTAAATAAAGGTATCATGCTTAATTTCACCCATTCCCTATTGGAAAGCCCTCTGTAATCATTTTTTCCGTCCCATATCTTCCGCAGTGTGAAAAGCAGACACAGCCATGTCATTTTTGCAAGCAGGGACAGAAGAAGGAATTGAAAAACATATTCAGTATTCCTTACAAAATCCTGCGAAATCCAAATATTTCCCACCTGCATCAATAAAAAATCTGTCAGCAACATAAGGCAGTAATTCAGACAGGAAAAAAATATGCCCTGTTTCCACCTAATGCGGTAAAACAGCATACAGCATACCATGAGCACGGGTATGATCAAACACGGTTTCCACATTCCGATACCAAGCCACCGGTTTATGCGGACGGCAGTCACAATTAGAAGAAAAAGAATCCCGTATCTGTATTTCCATAACTGCTCTGTTTTCCTTTGCTCCAAAAAAGTGTCAAAAAAGTACATGCTCCCCCATGTTTCTATTACAATAATAAACCAAGAAACGATTAAACTCTCCATAATCACTCAGCCCCCTTAAACAATGTGTACTGCCGCTTCACTTCCGGGTATCTGGACTTCGGCACGGAAATCTCCTTCCCCGTGGTCAGGACCATGACATAGCTGCTGAGTTTCCCGATGTACCTCATGTTGATAAGGAAACTCTGATGTATCCGCACGAAGCCCATCCCCGCCAGTTCCGCCTCCAGCTCATCCATCTTCTTATAGATGCTGTACGTCTCTCCCGCCGTGTAGAACACATTCTTGTGTTTGCTCGTTTCGATATAGATAATATCATCCACCCGCAGGCGCACGTTCCCCTCCACGAAGCCGAACTCCACCACCCGCTCCTCCCGCAGGATGTCATCCAGGCATTCCGGCAACGTCTGTTCCAGGTCATCCTTTAAGAGGAACCGGCTGGCCTTCACCTTGTACCCGTCCAGCGCATAGTTCACATAGGCCGTCACCAACACGATATGTACCTTCGGGCATTCCGCCTTTATCTTCCCCGCCGCATTCAGCCCATCCATGCCCTCCATGTTGATGTCCAGAAACACGATGCCGCATTCCCGTACATACCCCATATCCGCATAAAGCTCCGCGCCGGAGCCGTATTCCCTTATTTCAAAATCATAACCGCAGGCTTCCAGCAGCGCCCGCAGTGCGCCCCTGTCCTCCCCGCTGTCATCGCAGACCGCTATCTTCATACGCATTTCCTCACTTTTCTGTCATAAATTATATCGGATTAAAGGACATCCTATCAAACGCCATTGCACGAAACTCCCATAAATTGCACGAAACGACTATAAATCAAATCCAAAATATCACTGGAATGACTAAAGTTTTTCGCCATTCGTCCGATATAGGGGAAACGCAAACCGCCGTGTAAGCATATTACCTCTGATTCCCCCGCTTTCCAAGTAATTTCCGTTATCAGTCCGCCCGGCCGGCCTGCCTGCCTGGGAAAAGGCAGACCGCCGCATATTTAGAAAGTAAACGGTAGATAGGTTCTTTCCATTATTTGTTGACATTAATGTGTTAAAGCACTATAATATGCTCAAAGTTCAGTAAAAGGATGTGAATGCCATATGGACGAATTCATAAAATTGCTCAATCAGGATTACGAATTAGTACGATACCGCATTAAAGATACGGTGGTTGTTTTTCATATACGATCCAGAAAAGAAGAGCTGGCATGTCCATTCTGCGGCTCAAAAAGCATGCATGTCCATTCAACATATCAGAGGGAGATTCAGGATCTGCCAATCCAGGATAAGCAGGTCGTCTTATTAGTGGATACACGAAAATTCTTCTGTTATAATCCAGACTGTCCGCATAAAACG
>CAJTLR010000137.1 GCA_910577185.1 uncultured Acetatifactor sp. | reverse complement strand
CGTGATCCTTGCTGCTCCCGTATATTGGGCAAATGTTCCGGCTCCTGTGAAAAATCTTTTTGACCGGTTGCTTGGAATTGCTATGGAAGAGACGAGAGCTTTCCCAAAACCAAGATTGTGCGGAAAGAAATATATGTTGCTGACCGCCTGTAATACCCCGGCTCCGTTTTCCTGGATATTCGGGCAAAGCAGAGGCGCAATCCGTAATATGGATGAATTTTTTAAAACTGCCGGTATGAAACCAATTGGGAAAATCGTCTGTGCCAATACAGGAAAGAGGAAGGCCGTACCAGACCACATCTTGAGAAAGATTGAGAGGCGATTCAAATGAGACAACATAATAAAAAGTTGCTTGTAGGCGTTGCTGCAGCCACGGTTTTTTTAGGACTGATTGTTCTGACAGTTTATTTGAAAAGTGTATGGGATTATAAGCAGGCAGTACAGGAAATTTCCATTGGAGATGTCCGTATCAGTGATGTTGCCGACGGAGTTTATATTGGAGAATGCAATGTCAATTTCATTTATGCGAAGGTTGAAGTTACAGTACAAAATAAAGAGATTGAGAAAATCAGGATATTAGAGCATAAAAATGAACGCGGACAGGCGGCAGAGACGATTGTGGATCAGATTGTTTCGGAACAGAAGATTGATGTGGATGCCATATCGGGTGCGACCAACTCAAGCAAGGTCATAAAGAAAGCTGTTGAAAATGCTCTGGAAAACGGTTTGCAATAAATTTTTCTGCTATCGTGAGGGAAAGCGCTGTCTAATGAGACAGGAGAACCGGATTAAAAATGCCAAAAAAAGTCGAGACTATATTCTGGAACAATGCTATACTGCGAACAGAAAATTTAAGAAAGGGGAACAGATATGCCGCATCAAGACAGCATTATCATAAAGGGATTGTGCCAGAATAACCTGAAAAATATTTCTCTTGAAATTCCAAAAGAAAAAATTATTGTATTTACCGGAGTTTCCGGTTCCGGAAAGTCCAGTATTGTATTCGATACGATTGCCGCAGAGAGCCAGCGGCAGATGAATGAAACGTATACGGCATATATTCGGAGCAGGCTCCCCAAGTTTGAGAAGCCGAAAGCAGAGAAGATTGAAAATCTGTCTGCATCGGTCATCATTGACCAGACAAGGCTTGGAGGGAATGCCCGGTCTACCGTAGGGACGATCAGCGATATGTATTCTGCCTTGCGTCTTCTCTATTCACGTATCGGGGAACCGTATGTGGGTACAGCTTCCTATTTTTCTTTCAATAAACCAAACGGGATGTGTCCGGAATGCTTTGGAATCGGTAAGGTGATGGAGCTTGATATTTTGCCGTTGATTGCAGAGGACAAGAGCTGGAATGAGGGGATGGTGGATCTCCCTACATTTCATGTGAATAACTGGTATTGGAAACAGTATATAGGAAGCGGTTTATTTGACCCTGAAAAAAAATGGCGTGATTATACGGAAGAGGAACGCAACCTCCTGCTATATGGCTCCAGGGAACAGGGCGGAGAGCGTGTGTCGAAGCAAGTAGAGGGAATCCATAATATGATGAGCCGCCTGCTTCTGAAACGTGACAATTCCGATATGAGCGAGACATCCATGAAACGTCTGGCAAATTATGTGCATCCTCTGGAATGTCCGCTCTGTCGTGGGAAACGCTTAAATTCTGCAGCGCTTTCCTGCAAAGTCGCAGGTTACAGCATTAACGAGATGTGCGGGATGGAGCTTACAGAGCTTCGGAAAGTGTTGGAAACCATTACAGATCCAAGGGGCAAGTCGATTGCAGAAGGGCTGGTTACAACTCTGACCCGGATGATCGACATTGGGCTTCCTTATCTTTCCCTGAACCGGGAGTCTGCCACTTTATCAGGCGGTGAGGCGCAGCGTCTTAAGCTTGTACGGTATATGGGAAGTGCGCTTACCGGAATGACTTATATATTTGATGAGCCGAGTACCGGAATGCATCCGCGGGATGTCCACCGTATGACAAAATTGCTCTTGTCCTTGCGGGACAAGGGGAACAGTGTTTTGGTGGTGGAGCATGACAAGGATGTGATTTGCATTGCAGATGAAGTGATTGATATCGGACCGTTGGCGGGGAGAAAAGGCGGGGAAATCCTATATCAGGGAAGCTATACCGGGCTTTTGGATTCTGGCACTCTAACAGGTAATGCCATGAAAGCGTTGATACCATTGAAAGAAACGACCAGAAAACCGGAAGGGTTTCTTCCGGTCCGAAACGCAAATATCCATAACCTGAAGAATGTTTCCGCTGATATTCCATTAAATGTATTGACCGCTGTGACCGGTGTGGCGGGTTCGGGGAAGAGTTCTCTGATTCGTGATATTTTTGCAAAGCAGTATGAGGAACGGGTGATTTTAGTGGATCAGTCTCCGGTGACGGCCACAGGACGCTCTACGCCTGCAACTTTTTTAGGATTTTTCGATGATATACGTAAACTGCTGGCGAAAGAGAACGGTGTAGGTGCAGGCTTGTTTTCCTTTAACAGTAAAGGGGCATGCCCGGACTGTAAAGGACGGGGAGTGATTGTGACAGAGCTGGTTTTCATGGATCCGGTGACGACCACCTGTGAGGCCTGCGGCGGCAGCCGGTACAGTGAAGAAGCCCTTTCGTATTCCTATCATGGAAAAAATATTGTGGATATTCTGGACATGAATGCGGAAGAAGCAGAAGAGTTTTTTTCAGGCTGTCCAAAGATTCGCAAAGCTGTACATGCTATGGTGGAGGTTGGGTTATCCTATCTATCATTGGGGCAGCCTCTGTCTACGTTATCCGGCGGAGAGCGCCAGAGGGTGAAACTGGCAAAATATCTGGATAAGAGAGGCAATATCTACGTGCTGGATGAACCGACAACGGGGCTTCATGCTTCGGATGTACAGACAGTCATGGAGCTTTTAGACAGTTTTGTAAAGCGGGGCAATACGGTAATTGTGATAGAACACAATATGGATGTGGTAAAGCTGGCAGATTATGTGATTGACATCGGTCCGGATGGCGGAACATCCGGAGGGGAAATTGTCTTTACCGGAACTCCGTCAGAGATGGCTTGGCATGGGAAAACGATTACGGCTGAATATTTACGGAGGTCTTTGCAATAAATCGAGTGTTTTACCTGGCCGGAATCTAGTACAGCATTGCATAATTAACAGTGAATTCTGCGAGGTTGTACTAGATTCATTAACTGTATGGTTTTTGAATCTGGATTCTGACAGGGTGGAGCATTAGC
>CAJTLR010000136.1 GCA_910577185.1 uncultured Acetatifactor sp. | reverse complement strand
CTTTTGGAGGACACTATTGCGGGAAATGCACAGGCAGTGGCAGAAGCCATAGAAGGGATACGAGATTCCCAGTACGCGCCCACCTATTATAATGATGAACAGGCACTACGATACGTGATTAAGTTCGCCTACATTGCCGCCATCGAACAGTACTTAAAGGTGGAGGAGCTTCCCTCCGGAAAAGGAATCGCGGATGTGGTATACCTGCCGAAACGCAGATCCACGCTTCCGGCGCTGGTGGTGGAGCTGAATGGAACAAGTCATCCGAGGGAGCAATCCGACAGGTGAAAGAGCGGAATTACCCTGCCGTATTGAAGGACTATGACGGCGAGATCGTGCTGGTGGGAATCGGCTATGATGCAAAAAAGAAAGCGCATAGCTGCGTGATTGAAAGAATCTGAAAAACGAAAAACAGCGGTCGGTTTTTGGATGAATTTGCGATTAGAGGAATGGTGAAAATGATGATTGAAATACACGATGATATAAACGTAGATGAATATAATAAATTGAGGGTAGAAGCAGGCTGGGAAATAAAAAATCCACTCATTGTTGAAAAAGCTATAAGGAATAGCACAATTATAAAAAAGGCGACATACGATAGCAAAACAGTCGGTATGGCCAGAGCCATTGGGGATGGTATGTCATATCTTTTAGTTGACGTAGTAGTCAGTTCAAAATATCAAAAACAAGGAATAGGAAAAAAACTTGTAAATTCCATAATAGATGCTATAAAAAATGAAACTATGGCTGGAGAATACAGTACTATTAATTTGATATCAATTAGAGGTATGGAGAAATTTTATGAGAGCTGTGGATTTGAGGCAGTACCATTTGGATACAATGGCAAAGGGATGAGAATAAAGATTGAAAAATAGAGATACAGATCCATAAGTCCAGCTAAGAAATACCAAGAGCTAAATGAAAACAGCCCATGTCCGGGTGCTGGGCGGGGCAGATGCGGAACCATAATAAGGAGAAAAGCAATGAGCATACAGGATGGCAGATGCAGCGGGAGCAGCCTGGCGCTGGCGGAGCGGATACAGGAGAAGCTGGAAAGGATTGTCCGGGAAAAGAAAACCACGGCGGCCTGTGCCGCAGTCTGCGGGCCGGAAGGGCTCCTGGCGGCGGCCTGTGCCGGCACAAGGGGATTCGATGACAGCCCGGCCCGGGTGGATGACCTATATAATGTAGGCTCTGTCTCCAAAATCTATGTGACGGCGGCTGTCATGAAGCTGGTGCAGGAGGGAAGGATATCCCTGGACGAACCGGTGCGCAGATACCTGCCGGACTGGAGGATGGCGGACGAAAGGTGCGGGGAGATCACCGTCCGGATGCTCCTGAACCACTCTTCCGGAATCCCGGGGACGAACCTCCACGACCATCTTGACCTGGAGGAAGAAGAGGAACTTTATACGGGAAAATACCGGAACACACCGGCATACTGGCAGACAGTGAAGCTGCGGGCCAGGCCGGGCAGCTTTTCCAGCTACGGCAATGACGGCTTCGACCTGGTGGCGGAAGTAGTGGAGGCAGTGACAGGCAAGCCCTATATCCGGTGGCTGCGGGAGCAGATAACGGGACCGGCGGGAGCCTTTTCCGCGGGAGTGGGCAGAAGGCTTGCGGAAGGGCATGTGAAGGTAGCCTGCCGGGGTGACGAGCCGGAATACTACAACTGCTTCGGCGCGGGGGCAATCCATACCACAGTGCCGGAGTGCGCCATGTTGGGCTCCCTCTTCATCGATTCCAGAGGCATCATCGGACAGGCATATCTGGACGAGACCAGGCGCCCCCAGGGAGCGACCTTCCTGCAGGGGGCATACGATGCGGCAGATTACTGCCTGGGATGGGACTCCCTCTACAACAGGAACCGGATTCCCCTGGGGGAAGGAGCGGTGATAAAGTCAGGCGGCACGGAGCAGTTTACCAGCTATCTGCTGGTGAGCCCTGCCTGTGGGCTGTCACTGGCGATTTCGGCCACCAATGATGGAGGTGCCCCATGGCTAGAGGTGTTGGAGGACATTGGAGGGGAAGCACTGAAGTTTATTGAAAAGAACGGAGAGGATGGTGTTGAAAATCAAAGCTCTCAGACACCGGAACCTGGCAGCAGCGGAAAGCAGAGTTCCCAGAAACCGGAATCTGACAGCATCGAAAAGCAGAGCACTCTGGGATTAGAATCCAGTAGTGGCGAAAATCAAAGCTCCCAGACATCAGAACCTGGCAATATAGAAAAACAAAGCGCCCAGGCATCGGAACCCGCCGGCATCAAACAAAGCGCGCTCCTGGAAGTCCCCGGCAGATACAGCGGACTGGCATACGGAAGCACCAGCGTTTACCGCTTTTCCGTACAAGAAGAAACGCTGTACACGGAGACCCTGCAAAAGGGAGGGGCCTGGCAAAGGGAAGAGGGGCTAAGCGGCTTCCAGTGGGACGGGAAAGCCTTCGTAAAAGGGGAGCATGACCGGATTACAGCGGAGGAATATGATGGAAAGGTCTACTACATAAGGTGGGGAGTGGCCTTCTGCCAGAAGAACGCCGGATACCCGTCCCCCGGAGCCTTATGGCCCAATCTGGCGGGAGCCTGCTTCACGGCAGAGGGAGGGGAGGATATTTTCGGCAGAATCTGTCTGGAGAGCATCAATGAGGAAAACGTGCTGATTTTCACTACGGAGCATGAGGAATACCCGGTGGTGCCCCTTGTATGCGATTCCCGGAACGAAAAGGAGACCTGCCTGATTTCGGAAACTACCCGGGATGGGATCGTCTTCCGCCTGGAACAGGAGGGAGACCGGACATGGCTGTGCATAGGGACGGACAGATATGTCAGGGAAGTGTGAACCATGTTTGAGCCTAAACTGGAAACAGCCGCCGCGCTGTTAGGGTTCTCCTGTTCCGGCCGCCTGCTGTTCCTGTTCACAGTGCCGTTAGGACTGGGGGCGGGAGCCATCGACATTCCGGATAGGGAAGCAACCGGGGGACCAGGTCCTGGTGACAGTCAGGGAACGGGAATGAGACTAGGAGGGATAAAGATGTGGACGTGTCCAAAGTGCGGGCGTGCCTTTAAGAGGCAGGAGCAGAGCCATTACTGCGGGAAAGCGCCGGAAACAGTAGATGAATACATTGCGGCACAGCCGGAAGCGGTGCAGGGATATCTGAAGGAAATAAGGGAAGCGCTCTGCGCGGCGCTGCCGGAGGCGGAGGAGCGGATTTCATGGAGCATGCCGACTTATTGGAAGGGGCATAATATCATCCAGTTTGCCGGTTTCAAAAA
>CAJTLR010000135.1 GCA_910577185.1 uncultured Acetatifactor sp. | reverse complement strand
TTTTCCGGGGCTGGCTGTTACTTTTCTGTTTCTTTGGTTTGCCTGGCTTTTGGCAGGCAGGATCAGAAGGGAGGATATGAATGTGTTGACGGCAGAATAAAGCGTAAAAAAAGACGACATGTGATATGGCACTACAATAAAATATGGAAAGGATAAAGAGAAAATGAAAAGAAACCATTACAAAACAAACAAGGTAAAAAAAGGAATGAAAATGATGGCGGTTGCAGCACTTTCTGCTGCGCTTTTGGCAGGATGTGGCCAGAGCGCTGCGGAAGATGGTAAGGATACCATTGCCGATACAGGCGGAGCCGGTGCGACAGAAACGCAAAGGCTGGAAGATACCGCCAAAACAGCAGAGAACACTGACAACGCAGAAGAGATTTCCGGTACGGAAAACCAGAGTGGCGGGGATCAAACAGCAGAAAGCGGAAACGCACAACTGGAAGTCCGGTTTGGGGACAGCGGGGAAGCATTTATGATGACCCTTCTGGATAATGAGACAGCGGCAGCTATTGCCAGGTATGTGGGTACTTCTGACTGGCGGCTCCCCATCTATGAGAGGGATGACGATGTGGATTACAGTGTACTGCAGTATTACGACATTCCCAGCAGATATGATATTCCATCCGACAATCCGGAGACCGTGACAGAAGCAAAAGCAGGTGATGTGTTTTACTCTGATCCAAACCGTATCGTCCTGTTTTACCACGATGCTGAGATTTCAGCGGAATATACCAAGATTGGTACATTTGATGCCACAGAAGAGTTTGTGACTGCTGTTGAGGAAAACCCTGTGCTGGAGGGATGGGGAAATAAGATTATCCAGATATCACAGCCGTAAAATAAGAACGCTTTGACAATCCTGTAAAACCTATTGCTTGAAGAAATATCAATAACGAAATGAAACCTATAAAATATATGAAATCGAAGTGGAGGAAATCAAGATGAAAGTAATTGAAAATCAGACTTTTGACATGGAGCGTGCTCTTTATGGAAGCGAGAATGTATTGGTACAAAACTGTTCTTTTGACGGGCCAGCAGACGGAGAGAGTGCCTTCAAAGAGGGAAGGAATATCGAAACGGCGCATTGTTTTTTCAATCTGCGCTATCCTTTCTGGCATGACCATGGGCTTTCCATTAAGGATTCGGAAATGACGGAACTTTGCAGGGCAGCTCTCTGGTATTCCGACCATGTAGAGATTACGGATACGAAGCTGCATGGAATTAAGGCGCTCAGAGAGTGTAGCGATGTTGTAATCAAAAACTGCGACATCATCTCTCCGGAGTTCGGATGGTCTACCAGGGGAATTCGCATGGAAGATACCACGGCGGCCAGCGAGTATTTTATGATGCGGTCGGAAGGTCTGGTATTCCACGGCGTGGAGTTTAAGGGGAAATACTCCTTCCAGTATATCAAAAACGCCACTTTTGAAAACTGCGTATTTGATACAAAGGATGCGTTCTGGCATGGGGAGAACATAACCGTCAAAGACAGCGTGGTCAAAGGGGAATATCTGGCATGGTACTCGGACGGCCTGACACTGATCCGCTGTAAGATTATCGGGACCCAGCCTCTGTGTTACTGCAAGAACCTGAAATTGGTCGATTGTGAAATGGTGGATACTGATCTTGCTTTCGAGAAATCGGAAGTGGATGCAGTCATTACAACAAAGGTTGACAGTATCAAAAATCCGCTGTCCGGCCGGATCCGTGTGCCGGAGGTGGGAGAAGTGATCATGGATGATGAACATGCAAAAGGAGAGGTAATGATCGGCGGATTAAAAGAAGTAGAAACTACATATGCCATCCCGTCTGAAAAAACCGCCTGATACTTCCTTTGGCTTATTGAATGGAGGGATGATACATGGAAGAGATGCTGACGCCAGAGAATCCTATGGGAACGGCGAAAATATCAGGTTTAGTGCTGAAAACAGGATTACCGCTGATGATTTCCCTGCTGATCAATTCTCTTTATAATTTTGTGGACAGCGTGTTTGTTGCCAGGATATCGGAAGAGGCATTGACCGCATTATCACTGGCGGCACCGGTTCAGATCATCATGTCTGCCATGGGGCTTGGCATTGCGGTGGGGCTGAATGCGGTAATCTCCAGAGCATTAGGAGAGAAGAATAGAGATAGAGTAAAGAAAACGGCATCAGCCGCACTGGTATTGGCATTTCTGGCATGGGTGCTGGTTGTCATGCTGGAACTAACTGTAATGAAACCATATTTCAGATGGCAGTCCGGCGGAGCCGAAACCATTATGGGTTATGGAATCCCATACCTGCGGATCTGTATGCTGGGTTCTCTGGGGATGATGGGACAATGGGTATTTGACCGTTTTGTGATGGCAAGCGGCAAATCATCGTTATTCCTGTTTACACTTTCTGCAGCTTCCATCACTAATTTGGTGTTAGATCCAATCCTTATTTTCGGATATTTTGGGTTTCCGGCTATGGGGACGGCAGGGGCAGCCCTGGCCACCGTAATTGGTCAGTGGGTTGGGTGCTTTGCCGGATATTTCATCAACCGCAGATGGAACCGGGAAATTCCTATCCGTTTTACCATAAAGGCAGATACTGGGTGTATGGTGGCAATTTTAAAAGTTGGGATACCAAGTACATTTGTGCAGGTGATTACTTCTGTGCTGGCAATTTATGTGAATTCAGTCCTCATGGCCATTACACCCACGGCGGTTGCCGTCTATGGAGCCTGCGTAAAAATACAAGGGCTTGTGACTGTCGGGGTGAATGGTATGGGAAGCGGGCTGATCCCTATTGTGGCCTACAATTATGGAGCAAAAAAGCCGGAAAGGATATATCAGAGCTGCCGGTGGGCGATGTTGTATTCCGTTATGCTTTACAGTGTATTCTTTCTCATTATGGAAATCGTGCCGGAACAGGTACTTTTGTTGTTTGATGCTTCGGAAGAAATGCTTGCGATAGGCGTGACGGCTCTGCGGATCATGGCGGTAAGCTATCTTCTCTCCAATGTATGTCTTACCTTTTCATCCGCTTTTCAGGGATTGGGAATGGGAGTCCAGAGTATGCTGCTTACTTTAAGCAGGCAGGTGATCATGCCGGTGCTTTTGATTACAGCTGTTTCCTGGTTTGGTGAGTTGTCATTGATCTGGTGGGCGTTCGTGCTGGCAGAAGCGCTGGTGATTCCTGTAGGAATGATTCTCTGGAAAAAAGAATCAGGGAAGAGTTTAGGAGCATTGACAGTAATGTGCAGTGAATGAAAAGAGGTGAATATGTTTTTTAAGGGTATTCTGATTGGGCTGATCTTCGGGGTGCCAGTAGGGGCTGTGGGAGCAATGACAGTACAGAGAACATGGGAGCATGGAATAAAGGCAGGGCTTCTCACAGGAA
>CAJTLR010000134.1 GCA_910577185.1 uncultured Acetatifactor sp. | reverse complement strand
CCTATGAGGACAATATGAGCGGCAAGCTGCCCGACCACATCTTTACCATGTTTATCGCAGATTACGATACGGAACGGGCAACGCTGAAAGCGAACATTGCAGAGATGGAAAAGGCGCTGGAAAAGGTTCGGGATACCAAAGCCGATATTGACCGCTTCGCAGCCCTTATCCGAAAATACACCAGCTTTGAAAAACTCGACCGCTTCATGCTTCACGAACTGATTGACCGGATTACGATTTACGAAACGCCGGGTATGGGACGCTGCCGCAAGGGTAAGGAAAAGCGCATTACCATCTACTACAAATTTGTCGGGGCTATCCAATAATAGAAAAACGGCATCCCTTATGGATGCCGAAAAAAATCACTTGGCTTTACGTCCTTTTGACTTCTCATCATCCTGTGATTCACCTGCAGAAGTTGTCTGCGGATCAGAAGCTGTCTGCGAATTTATCTCTTCACTTTCACCTATATCCCATGCCCATGCTTCCCCATACCTGTCCCAATCCGTTAACTGTTTTACCTCTTTTCTCCCATCAAAGTACAGGATAATCTGCTCATCAATCTGTTCCTCTCCTGACAGAATAACTTTCGCACAATCCTCATGCCACGAAACCTCCCATATACTGCTGCGTATGTTTCTGCCATCATCAAACAGTTCAAATTCTGCTTTTACTATTTCGTTTTTTCCTTCTTTCAGAATGAGCTGTCCCGAAGCAGGACCAAACGGAAAATCAGCCTCTCCCACAGCCTGTAAAACCAGTTCATAAGTTCCATCCGGTGAAACAGAAGTATCTGCCTCTGTTATTTTGTAATCTGACCTATAGACAAAACTCCCCCAAATCACAGCAATTATGATAAAAACGGCAGCCACAAAACCTGATATAAGCTTCATTATCTTTTTCATTATTCCATACCCTTTCTTCTTTTAACGTCAGACGGCACCCATAATTACTCTCTGATAATCCGGTATTGATACTCTGGTATATTTGAAATCCCGTTATCTAAAATTTGATTCCCCAAATACTGAAATCTGCCATCTTCTGCAAACCGTACTGTAAGCTCATGTGTTATCACTGCATCATCACATAAAATCATGCTGCACACTGCGTCTACAGTTAGAGTGACTGTTCCATCATTGTTTTCCCTGATGTCCGTAACTTCCGGAAAGGAAGTTCCAAAATAGGTAGGAACATAGTTGAAACAGCCCAGACTTACCCAGGCATAAGTCTGTTTCTCTTCATCAAATACCGCATAGCTTTGTATCTCCTCTGCTGTTACCGGAAGATATTCCATAATCAGATGCTCAAACTCATCTTTTGGTATCCCGTCCGGATAATCCTCCGAAGGAAACTGCTTCTGATATTTCATTGCATATAAATATTCATACATCCCATTATAGTCCAGCTTTTCCATATGGTCTACATCCCAGTCAGAACATAAGAGATTATTTCCCTGATAGGCTAATCCAAATACACACTTTTGGGACATTTCCCTGTTTTCTTTTGTTTGCGGCCTTACTCTGACCATGCAGCTCCCATCCACTATTTCAGTAACTTCCGGGTATTCCGGTACGCATAACTCATAGCAGAAATATCCTTTCTCTGTATATCTCCATTTTTTGATCCGGGTACGGGAAATATATGTTATCACCGGCTTGCCATCATGGCTCCATGCAGCTTTTGCGGACAAAACGTACATATCTTTTCCATCATAAGTATATTCAGATCTCCCAATGCCCCCATCCCAATGTATTTCATAAATGACTACCGAACCGCTGCTGCCTGTTGTGGCAGCATTTAAAAAATCTTCCAGTCTCTTGTAGTTTTTCATATTGGCATATATTTCCGTTATTGTAACCGGGCATCCAGTGCCTTTCACTTTTTCTGCCATCTGCTCCATAACTTCATCTGCGATGACAACATTGTTCGCACCGCCTTTATCCGCATTGTTGTATATCTCCGATATAAGCTCCAGTATTTCTTTGCAGTCTTCCTCCACCTCTTTTCTTTGGCGGGCATCTATCGGAAGATCATAACCTTTTTCGATCTTCCTGTCTGTGTCTGCTTTTCCGTCTGTACTTTCTACATATTCCTTTTGTTCATTTTCTCCGGTTTTGTGGGCATATTTGATTTTCATACTTTCCCCGTTATTGTTACAGACAAATAGCAAAATACTGCACATCAGTATGATACTTGGCAATATACTCCTTTTCTTCATCATCGCACCTCAAATCTCTTCCCTTCCGCATATCCGGCGCATCCCCATTCTATTGCACCAAAATCCAGATCTTCTGTCAGAATGTATTCATCTTCACAGAAAACATCTATTACAAAAGCTGTGGCGATTCCATTCTCTTTTTAGCCTATCCCCTGTTTATCCAAAATCAGCGTATACACTGCCGTGCCAAGTATTGTTGCTGCCGTAATGCCTGCAATGAGTCACAGAATTTGTCTTTCTCTTTAAAATATTACATCTGTAGGATTTATAAGTCAAGTATCATATTCATCATTTTTGTTCACTTTTTCTTGTTTTCCCCCTATTTCCGTGCTCTAAGTCATGAAGAATGACACCCTCTGGCTTATTTTCCATTCTTTGGTTATTGGTAATCGAAAAATGTACTTCAGCCAAGTCCGTCGTCTTATCCTTCTTCCATTGCAAATAAGGCTTTCATCCCCCTGGTATTGGTCTGAATGTTGTCGCTCATGTTCTCTCCTTTATGGCAGAAAATAGAGCATATAGCTTTTCGTTTCTATATGCTCTGACGCTGTTGCTGTATTCGATTTTGATTGATACAAATGATAATGCAGACTGCCTTTCTCGTCTTGCCTCTTGTATGTTCATATACTTTCCCATTACTTCCGCGAATCCCCAATGACCGAATTCCCTGCTAACAAGTATATGAATGCTTCTATATTTCGCTGAACAAATAAACCATTTCTGTCATATTATTCTCAACAATTCCTGTTTCCACAAATCCGACAGAAGTGTATAAATGTTTTGCAATTTCATTCCCCAAAAGAACTCCTGTATATATTTCTCTCACATTGAATTTTTCTCTCAAATACGCAATTCCACACATCAATGCTTCCTTGCCATATCCTTTTTTCTGATATTGTTTACCTATCATAAATTTCCATAACGTATATTGGCTTCTGGGTTTATAATATCCCAGCATAATAAACCCGACCAATGTCTTACCAGCATATATTGCAAAAGGAAAAGCAGTTTCATGATAGACATATGCCTGCGCTAATGCATGAGCGGTTGACGATACAAATTTGTCCTGATATTCAAATATCTGTAAATTTAAAACATCCTCAAGATTAGCCGCTGTAATCTCTCTAAGTTCGATCATGTTGATACTCCTATAACTCTTGATTTTGAAAAT
>CAJTLR010000133.1 GCA_910577185.1 uncultured Acetatifactor sp. | reverse complement strand
TGCGAAAAACAGGAGATTACCGCCTGAGCGGAAACCTCCTGTTTTGCTTGTTGGTGGCTCCCGCCCCCAAACCCCTTTTTCGCAGAATTTCATTCTGCGGCTGCGCGCCGTTCCGGCGCTCTTCTCTCCTGCCTTTCAGCGGGATTTTTGAAAAACGAGGAAATTGGCACTCCGGCAAAATCTCAACCACCCGCCAGACCTCGACAAAATTTCCTCAAAGGCATTGACGGGAACATCTGTTTGCGCTACCATAATAGCGAACTGAATACTGCACATATTTTTCACGCAGATACATAGACCGAACCACAGCATTTTTGCTGGGGTCGGTCTTGTTGTATCTGCGTTTTTTGTTTTTGAAGGGAGGCCGGACAATGGAAAAAATCAAAATGGAAGAGGTCAGGCGTGGGCAGGGCAGGCCGAAGTTGGACGCCCACATCACCGAGGAATACGCCCCCAGCAGACGGCAGGAGCTGAACAAGATGTATATGTATGAGGGCGTCCACCTGTTATCGGTAGCGGCTACCAAAATTCAAAACAGCGAGGTCTTGTGGCTGGAGGACAGAACAGCAGTTACTTTAAAATCCCGGGACGGCATCCCCCATTTCTCCCTGCATAAGCTACAGCATTACTTTGCATCTAAAATGAGCGCATTGAACATACCAGAAGCCGATATAATAAAAATGGGTGGATGGGAGACCGACTATGTCATGAAAGCTGTTTACAGGCACTCCATGATGGAGAAAGAAGAAAAGGCCAAAAGGAAAGCATCCGAAAAGTTGCAGAGCGCAATCATCTGACAGATAAAAATCTTGTCATGGAATTTGTCATGGAAATATCAGTCCAGTATCTACCAGTGTTTTTAGAGCATAAACGGGTGGGTTCGAGTCCCACACTCTCCGCTATGCCAAAAGGCCGTAAACCAGAGATTTTCCAGTAAAATTAATGGTTTGCGGCTTTTTAATGTTTTGTTTTATGAATCGGATTTATAGGAAACAAGTATCATTTATAGCAAGTCACCTCCTCTCTATTGTCATTAAACTCGTTTTTAGCGAGCTTCCAATACTAAAAGTTAGTTTTTTTGTTTTTATAGTTGTTTTCTGCCAGCTTTTAATTTATAATCATAGATACACGGAGGTAACATCATGTCAGAAGATGAATATAAAATTATTTTTTCAAATAATTTGCGGTATTATTTAGAATGAAACGAAAAAAACAAGCTGAATTATGCGAGTATATGAGGGTTTCTTCAGCAACTGTTTCCGATTGGTGTAATGGTAAAAAATGCCTCTTGTGATTTGATGAACGTAAGAGTGTAACCAATGGTTATGCCCTTTTTATATACAAACAAAACCAGTTGCAACCTCGCAACTCCGCACCATGACAATGTAATATGCTTACCCGGCAGCCGACAGGGCGGCTATGTGCCCGTTCCGAATCTTGCGGAAAGATGTGTGATGCTTATGAGTACATATGAAGAATTCATGGTGCTTTTGGCCGTGGCTTTGCTGATCGCAGCCATTCTAAATTTAAAAAATAAGCAGAGCCGCTCTGTCCTGGTAAGATAAGCGGCTCTGCTTAACGCTATAATTTGCCGGAACGGGAAGCCTTAACCTTCCTTATCGGCTGTCTTGTTCAACATATTATATATCATGATCAAAAAATTACTACCAAAATCTGAAAAAAACGCCCGGTGCGCCAACACCGAACGGCTTTAGATATCCCCCACAAGAATACATAAGTCTCGCAAACCTACAATGATTGTATTATCCCCGGGGGCATCCAGTCAACCAGAAAATCGGTCTTGCTGTTATTTTATACACTTTTGGGGGAAATTGTAGAACTACGAAGAAAATTTTAAGATTAAACCGCTTCGGCTGTTTTTCATAATCAGAAAGGGGGAATGTCACAAAGACTGCCGAAACGTTTTAATACACTAAAGAAAGAAAAGAGGAACCCAAACATGAAGGAAAAGAAAAAATTAAGCATACTGCTGTTGATATCTCTGATCATCGGCACAGCATATCTGATTTACAGCGCTGTATATTGGAGCGGTACCGCCGGAAGCGGCAGCACTGGCGCAGAACAGCTGGGAACAAGCATTGCCATGGCCCTGGTCACGCCGCACCTTATCTGCACCTTAATAGCAGTTATTTTCAACGCCCTGGGATTATTCATGAGAAAACGCGGCTTTGCTTTGACAGGCGCCATTTTATATACTGTAGCCCTGGTTCTCTTCCCCGTCTATTTTATGTTTGTCATTGTCGAAATGATTCTTTCATACATAGGCTTTGCGAAAATGCCCAAACAGTAGGATCTATGAAAAAGTGTCCCGCTGTTACGGATTAATCATTGCTGCCTGGCTCCCATTGCCAGGCAGTAAACCGCTTCGCCTGATTGTATATCAGCCCGGCTGATATTTATCCTATCCCAAAAGCCTGCCCATACAAAGTATATCCCGATTTCCGCGCCAACTCCAGAGAAGCCGAATTATCCGGGTCAGCGCTGTATAAGGGGGCACAAAACCCTGCTGCCGGACAGCGGCTGTCCAACGCTTCAGAACGGCCTGCCCATACCCCCTTCTGCGGTACGCCGGCAAGGTCTCAATGCCCGCTTCATGGCCCCGTTCTTTCCGCACACTGCGGCATATTGACACAATCCTGCCATCGCAAAAACAGCCTGCGTATGGCTGCGCTGTATCAATTTCTTCCACGCATTCTTGAAAAGTTGCAACTATCATTGAGTAGTAAATATTATCTAAAAACTTTGGCTCAGCCCTTTATTTATAAGGGGTTGAGCTATTTTAGATTTTAGAGAAAAATTTCCGTGCACTTATTTTGCACTTAATAATCTACTCAGAAGTTGTTGTGCACTTGACAAAGAACATTGTATCAGGCTGTCTTTGATATTTTTCTCTGTTCCTTGTCGTGTGCTGATTCCATCATGGCAACTAGTTCCTGCTGCTTGTTTGGATAGAGATGGGAGTAGGTATTTAAAGTTGTCTGTACTTTCTCATGTCCCAACCGTTCCGATATGAGAAGAGGAGAACAACCGAGATGAATCAGATAACTGGCGTGACTATGACGTAAAAAATCCAAACGTTTGGATTTCCTCCGTTATCCAAACTTAAATAAAATCCAAACCTTTCAAAGAAAGTATGAAAACTACAACAAATATCGTCTGAAAAAGTTTGGATTTTATTTTTGGTGTATGATTCTCTTATAACAAAAAAGGGAGGTCATGCCATGGATTTACAAAACTTAAAGGAACACCATAAAGAACTTCTTTCCTTCATGGAAGACAATGGCTACTGCAGCACCTACATACAACGGTTCAGGGATGAAATCAACCGTATACTGGCTGATGCGGACAGCCACCGCTGGCAGTCATACCAGGACATTTACCTTGAATACTTAAAATTACCGCATTCCAAGGACTATCTTCGCAATAAAAG
>CAJTLR010000132.1 GCA_910577185.1 uncultured Acetatifactor sp. | reverse complement strand
CTTAGATCCTTGTGAAGAAGTTCAAGAATCTGTCTTACTTTTGTTTTCCTAAACATAGAAAACCTCCTTTAAAATGTATTTGAAAAGTATGGGTACTTTTCATAAACACATCTTAAAAGAGGACTCTTATCTTAAGCAATATATTTGGATAACCACAATATATAGTGGTGGCTCTCAAGCTTTAAAATACACTGGATCCAGATGGCTCTCAAGCTTTAAATAGATGGCTCCCAAGCATTAGAATAATCAGGGAGCAGATCAAAGCGGTGGAGAACCTGCGGAAAGCCGCAGACCAGCTTGAAAAGTCACAGCAGAATCGAAACAGAAAGAAGGAGGACAACCAGCTATGAGACATTTTCTTTTGCATATCAATATCCATTTTTATATCCCACGCCGGATCGTGCTGCCTGTACCGGGCAGAGGTACAGAGGGAAGGGAGAATCCCCATGACCGCCACGCCAGCAGCGGCTCCTGCTCCTGCCATCACGGACACGGCCATACCGGTGATGAATGTGGCTGCCAGTGCCATTGCCAGGAGACCGGCCATGAGTGCCGGTGCCGCCATGAAAAAGAAAAGCACTGAACCCATCCCGGTGATGGATTACGGACAGTTCCGGCGGGCAAGGAAGTTGGTGCATGAGTGCTGCAACTATGACAACGGCCAGTGTATCGCCCTTGACGAGGGGGACGGGTGCGTCTGTGTCCAGAGCATTTCCCATTCGGTTTTATGCCGGTGGTTCTGCTGTGCCGTCCTTCCCCTTGACCGGGAATTGGAAGCGGCCCTTTTCCACCGGCTGGAACGGAAACGGTGTTCCGTCTGCGCCAGGCTTTTCCTTCCCGGCTCCAACCGGGCGAAATACTGCCCGGACTGTGCCGCCCGCATGAAGCGGAAACACGCCGCCGAACGCAAACGGAAGCAGAGGCGCATATGTCACGCTTTAGGAAGGGAAAAAGCCTTATAAATCAAGCACTTTTTTTGAATGTCGGAGGGCAGCCAATACTTTTTATCACTGGCACCCAAAAACAGCCTTAAATGGCGTATACGGGCCTCACAGCCCTATCCCAGAGACCAAAGGAGCAACAGATATGTCAGAGAACCGGAAATATTACTACCTGAAACTGAAAGAGAACTTTTTCACCACCGAGAAGATGGTGATACTGGAAAGCGCACAGGACGGGCTTTTGTATTCCAACCTGCTGCTGAAAATGTACCTGATGTCGCTGAAACATAACGGCGTCCTCATGCTTGGGGACGGCCTGCCCCACACGCCCCAGACCATAGCCACCTTCACCCGCCACCAGATCGGCACGGTGGAGCGGGCATTGAAGCTCTTTACCGAGTTTGGTTTTGTGGAGGTCCTGACGGACGGGGCTTATTACATGGCAGACATCCAGCTTTTGATCGGCCAGTCCTCCACCGAGGGCGAACGGAAGAAGAAAGAGCGGATGCGCCTGAAACGCCAGAAGCTGCTCCCATCCGGACAGACGGACAAATGTCCACCATATAGCCGGGGGGACATTTGTCCACCAGAGATTAGAGATAAGAGATTAGATATTAGAGATAAGAGTATAGAGAATAGAGAGTGTGATAATGACGCACACGCTTATGGAAAGTATGGGAATGTTTTTTTGGCAGAAAGAGAAATGTCGGAGCTGCAGAATGAATTTTCAGACAGTGTCCTGCAGGACTATGTAGAGCGTTTGTCGGAATACATGGAATCCACCGGGAGGGAATACAAAAGCCATGCCGCCACAATCCGGCGCTGGGCCAATGCGGACAGGAAAGGGGCGGCTCCACCGGCAAGAAACCGGGATTACACCGTAAAGGAGGGAGACACCATATGATCGAGATCAACGAGGCTGTCCGGGCATTTATTGACAAAACCGCCGGAGATACGGAATTATCGGAGGACGAATACATAGACCATTCTGATGGCCTTATCCACTGTAAGAAATGCGGAGGGAGGCGGCAGACCATCCTCCCCGACCCGCTCCGGCACAGCTACCTCATGCCCCGCTGTGTCTGCCCCTGCCAGCAGGAGGCCGAAAAGCAGAGGAAGGCCGCCGAGGAACAGAGGGCGCTCATGGAGAGCATCCGGCGCAGGAGGGCGCAGGGCCTGCAGGACCGCTATCTCCATGACTTCACTTTTGCCAATGACAACGGGCAGAACCCGCTCATGGAGAAAGCCCGTGCTTATGTGGAAAACTGGAAGGAGGCATACCGGGAGAATACCGGCCTTCTGCTCTTCGGTGACGTGGGGACGGGAAAATCCTTCTTTGCCGGATGTATTGCCAATGCCCTAATCGACCAGGATGTACCGGTGCTCATGACGAATATCCCCTCTATCCTGAACCGGCTGACCGGGATGTTTGCCGAGGACCGGGCGGCGTTTATCTCCGCCCTTGACGATTACAGCCTTTTGATTCTGGACGACCTGGGCGTGGAACGCAATACCGAATATGCGCTGGAGCAGATGTTCCTTGTCATTGACAGCCGGTACAGGAGCAGGAAGCCGCTGATCGTCACGACCAACCTGAAACTGGAAGAGATCAAAAATCCGCCCGACCTGGCCCACGCCAGAATCTATGACCGTATCATGGAGCGGTGCGCCCCTGTCCTTTTCTCCGGCAGGAACTTCCGGGAGGAAAAGGCGGCGGCTACCAAAGAGGCGGCGAGGGGGATTGTCTCCCCGAAATGAAACCTGAAAACAGCAGCAAGGGCAATCCCCATACCTATCAGTGGAATGTCCGGGAAAGGAGCATGATACCATGAGCAGCGAGAAAAATATCCAGAATGTAGCAGACACCACGGCAACAGACGGGGCAGAGAACCCGCCCGCACTGGTGAAGAAGATAGGCCGCACCACCTATATCGTGCGGATTCATTTCAGTAAGACCAGCACGGAGACCATGAGCGACAAGATCAAGCGTATGCTGAAAAATGAGATACAGCAGATGGGATAAAACAATAACAGAGGGACGCCGGGAAATCAGAAATGCACGGCGCAATCATGCGCCTGTTCCCAGCTTGTAAAATCAGGAGGTTTGTGGTAGTATGGAACTACGAAAACGAAAGGAAAGGCAGGTGGGGATATTGACAGCGACGGAACAACAGCACCAGGAGGATTTACAGCGCCTGCGTGACTTACGCCCTATCGACGATGATTTTATGCGCTGCCTGTTTAAAGATAACATTCCACTGGCAGAATTTGTGTTACGTATTATCACGGGTAAGCAGGATTTGATTATCACTGACTGCGAAACACAAAAGGACATGAAAAGGCTGGCCGGGGCACGCTCTATCTGCCTGGACGCATACGGGACGGACCCGGATGGGAAAAAATACGATCTTGAAATCCAAAGACAGGAAAAGGGGGCAGACCCGCACAGGGCAAGATACCATTCCAGCGTGATGGATGTAGAGAACCTCCATTCCGGGCAGGAATTTAAAGAACTGCCGGACACCTATACAATCTTCATTATCGAGAAAGATTTTTACGGAAAAGGTGAACCGGTCTATCCGATTGAGAGAATCAATCTTGCTACGGATAAATCCTTTGAAGATGG
>CAJTLR010000131.1 GCA_910577185.1 uncultured Acetatifactor sp. | reverse complement strand
GGTATCCTTACCATCTTCCGCAGCACTCTGGCCGCATCCTGCCAGAAGCACTGCAGAAAGTGCTGCAACCGCCATTATTTTCATTCCTTTTTTTACCTTGTTTGCTTTGTAATGGTTTTTTTTCATTTTCTTTTCGTCCTTTCAATATTTTATTACAGTGCCATATCACATGCTGTCTTTTTTCAGGCTCTATTCTGCCGTCAGCACATTCATATCCTCCTTTCTGATCCTGCCCGCCAAAAGCCAGGCAAAACCCAGAAACAGAAAGGTAACAGCCAGCCCCGGAAAAAGAATGCTTCCGGGTGTATTCCCTGATGCAAAATTGCTGATTCCTGCAAGCCGCATAACAGATGAAACAATCACATCGGTAAAGCAGACTGCCGCCAGCGTCCCAATCACTCCCCCAACTGCCGACACAAGCCCAAACCGTAACGCAAAGGATAAGCGGAGCATGTGCACAGAGCAGCCTATGGATTTATAAATCCCGATATCCTTCTGTTCTGTATCCAGAATCCTTGCCCCAGCCATTCCCGTGACAATACAGATAAATACCGCGCTTACCCCATACAGAAAGATTATCAATACATGCATGGCAGAAATAATACCGAAAAGCCCCGGCCAGGAGTTCTCATGGACATGCACATCCCCTCCGTAGGTCTGTTCGAGTTCCTCCGTGAGCGCCAGTTTCCTGGAAGGGTCGCTTAAAAAATAGTGGTAACACCATAAGCGGCTGTCATCCTCCCCGATGGAGAGATACCCCTCCCTGCTCATCCCTAAGTTTGCCCCCATATCGTTGGCACAGTGGTAAATGCCCGAAACCCTGAACTCCCTGCTGCCTTTGTTTCCCCGAATTGTCACCGTATCTCCCGTCCCAACTCCCAGATCTGCCGCAAGCACCTCTGTCAGCACTACCTCATCCGCTCCCATGCAGGTCTGGCCCGCACTGATATGGAACCTCTCCGGCTCTGTAATCACATTGGCCGTATAATTCGTCCCGTTTACTGACACGCTGGGCATGGCCAGCATATAGCTGTCTGTGATATCCGTGTAGGAAAGCACCATCTGCTCCATCTCCTGCGCCGGGAGCTTTCCCAGAACCTGCACGCCCAGGTCAAGGTCTGCCGGGTTAAAGGCATCCATCATCCCCTTCCCGTCTGTTCCAAGCCACCCGTTTATCCTGCCTGCCAGAGAAGCGAAGAACACCAGCATGGCCGCCACCAGGCAGGCGCTGACATAACGCCTTCTCCCCGTCAGGACTTGGCGCAGCGCCAGATGGAATGTAAGCCCCCTTGCCCGGATGGCCGGAATCCTGGGGTTGCATCCCATGTGCTTTCCCCGGTTGTCCTGCTCCCCGTTTTCCCTGCGGATGGCCACCATAGGCGAAATCCTGCCAAGCCTCCCAAGACGCAGGAAACAAAATCCTGCAGATAGTAACAGGAGTACAGCCAGAACCCCCATACAGGACAGAATCGGAAAATGGATAGGAAGCAGTACCCCTGTGGTAGTGACCATCATCCGGCTGATCTGTCCTGTTACCGGAATCGCAAGGAGCATTCCCAGCACCACACCGCTTCCCACAGCTGTCATATACTGCATCATTACCTGCCCTGCCAGTTGTTTCCCGGTAAATCCAATGGTTTTCAGGATGCCGAAATTTTTCCATTCCTGCTCTACCAGCCCGGAAATGCTATGTCCCATTACCGCCAGGGCCGCTCCTAACAATACCACCGCGAAAGCCGCGAAAAGCGCACTGAAAGCGTTCTGGAGAATCATCATAAAGCCTGCGATTGTTTCCCCGCTGTGGATAAATTCCGTATACATGGAAAGCGGCGTATTCGTGGTCAATACCCTGTTCATCTCTGAAACAGTAATCCCTTCTGCCGTTTCCATGTGAATCATGCTTCCGTCCCTGGCCAAAGCATCCATACCGCTTTCTTCTATGACGGAGAGAATCTCTTCATAGGTTTTTTCCGAAATCAGGAATCCCTTCATCCCAATCATGGAGCTGCCTATAAAGGGATCTTCATAATATCCCGTCACGGTAAGGCTGATATTCTGCCCGCCCCTGGCTATGGGAAAGGTGATGGTATCCCCAGGTTCCAAATCCATCATGGATTTCATGGAAGGGGAGACAAATACTTCCTGCTCCCCGATTTCTTCCGGAGCTTTTGCATATCCGGAAAGGCTGTTTTCAAAGAAACGATATCTGCTCCGGGTGGAAATTCCGTTCTCCGAAGATACCCACGGAATCATCTGCCCCTCACTGTCGGATTCCACGCCGTTTGCCTCATATTCCGAAAAGATCAGCCTCTGAACCTCTGCGGCCTCTACCCCTTCCTGTCCCCGAATGCTTTCCAGCAGGAATTCCATATCCGGCACATCGGCTGTCCATGCGGTAAGGTCTCCGAACCCCGCCCTCTCCATCTCCTCCCGGATGTAGCTGTTTCCTACAAAAGCAATCATCAGCACCGCTGTCAAAGAAAGCGCCGTCAGAAACATAAGGATTGCGATTCCAAAAAGACTTCCTTTATGCCTTTTCATTCCTGCCCGGATTATCATCTGATTTTCCAACATTTTCGCCTCCTCTTACCAACGTAATCCGGAAAGCCACTGGCTTACATCTCTTTCCCGCTGCTTTTCTTCCATTTCGTTATAAGGCTCCAAAGCCAGCTCATCACATATCTTTCCATCCTCCAGATAAAGAATCCTGTTTCCTCTGGCGGCTGCCCGCAGGTCATGGGTCACCATTAGGATGCTCTGGCCCTTCCGGTTCAAATCGGTCAGAAGGCCAAGAACTTCACGGGTATTTGCCTGATTCAACGCGCCTGTCGGCTCATCAGCAAACAGCAGGCCGGGCTTCCCAATCATGGCTCTGGCGATAGCTGCCCTTTGTGCCTCGCCCCCGGATACCTGAGAAGGCAGACGATTCTTCGCTTCCGCCACATCCATCTGCCGCAGGAGATTTTCAGCCCTCTCCCTTACCTTTTCGGCGCTGTCCTTTTTGCTTACATATCCTGCCACCAGCACGTTTTCCAAAAGTGTCAAGCTGCTCACCAGATGGGTCTGCTGGAATACAAACCCAAACTCCTCTGCCCTCAGCCTCCCCATCTTTTTTTCCGAAAAGCCGCTGATTTCCTTATCCCGGTAAAGCACACGGCCTCCGGTTATATGATCCATGCCGCCAAGCATATACAGAAGCGTAGATTTTCCGGCTCCCGAAGGCCCCATAATGACGGTAAAATCTTTCTCAAATATTTTGATGTCAACTCCGTCAAGGACTTTTGTCTCTGTTTTTCCCTGATAAAAAATCCTGGTGATTTTTTCTCCCTGTAATATCACATTTTCCACACTGCTCATGCCACCTTTCCTTTTAAGATTAAAGGCTTTTTCCCAGTTTTCTTATCTGGAAGGATCATATCCACAAAGTTTACATAAAACTGCACATATTCCAGCTTTTTCTCTTTCAGTATCTTCCGCATTTGACGCAGCATCTCCTGCCGGATATATTCTCTGGAAGCGCTGCGGTCTGTTTCGGCATACATTTCAAAGGTATCCTTTGTTGTCTGCCGGAACTGGTAATCTTTCAG
>CAJTLR010000130.1 GCA_910577185.1 uncultured Acetatifactor sp. | reverse complement strand
CGGAAGAGCCCATGGTATAAGCCGAATCCCCCAGATAGTCCTCCTCCCACCTCTCATCGTCCTGTCTGTAAAAAACAATCTCCGTCTCCGGCAGAATATCCCTGCCCTTCAGAATCATTTCTGCGGTTTCCAGGGCCCTTTTCAAAGGGGAGCTGAAAGCCCTGTCCCAGGAAATGTTCCCCAGGGCCGCTGCCGTCTCTTTCGCCAGTTCCCTGCCGTATTCATTCAGCGGAATATCAATCTGCCCCTGCAGCCTTCTCTCCTTGTTAAAATTTGTTTCCCCATGTCTGAAAAGGTATATTATCATTTTTCCGCTCCTATTTTCAGGATTCTGCCCTGATCTCGATCCGGTCGCCCACCCGTTTCCTGACCAGAACCATGAAAAGTCCCTCTGCGTCCTTAGACTGGAAGGAAATCACCTTGTCACAGTTTTTCTTCGGCGCGGCGCTCTTTTCAAAGAAACGCACCACATAGGACACGTATCTGATACGTACTTTTCCGCTGCGGATCTGACCCGATATGGTGGCGGTCTCTATTCTGTCCAGACGCTGTGAATCAACGATTGTCACCAGCCCGTTCCAGCCCATGGAGACCCAGTAGCGGCTTCCCACAACACCCTGCTGCATGGAATCTTTTCTCTTCTCCCGGAAGGTCCATTCCTTCCCGGCCTTCAGGATATCCTCCGCAAACTCTTCCCTGGCTTCCCGGGAAGGCAAGGCCCTATCGATGTT
The DNA here is from genome assembly GCA_910577185.1 of uncultured Acetatifactor sp. GTDB lineage: Bacteria > Bacillota > Clostridia > Lachnospirales > Lachnospiraceae > Acetatifactor. The sequence goes on along the minus strand of CAJTLR010000130.1, from coordinate 2,909 downwards.
TTTCGCAATTTTCTTCAAAATCTTATCCGGTTTGGACTGCCCTTTCTGGCCAAGCCAGAACAAGATTCCCACCGCTTCTCCCAGCAGCAGTCCCAAAGCCAGGTAAAACGCCACAAGCCTTTCCACGGGCATTTTTAAATAGATTCCGATTCCCGCAAAGATCGCCACGCTTACGGCCACTGACAGATATCCAAACATACGGCCCCGCTTCAGGCTGTATTCACACCATTCTTCCACCCATTCCCTCTGCGCCGCGTAGAATTCTCCTATCCTGCCTCCGGAAACAGAGGATTCCCCGGCGGTGTTTTTTCTGCCCCCGGTAAAAAGCATTATCACCCGGATCACAAAAATCAGGAGGCTCAGGGCCGCTGCCAGTACGGAAATCAGGATATCCCCTGTCTCCAGACCGTTGATGACTCCGTCTTTGATGCAGTACCACTCTGTCTGCACCCCATCCTGCTCCAGGCCCTTGCACACAGTCTCTATGACTTTGCCGTATTCATCGCTAAAATAGGCCTCCCTATATGCCTCTTCCCCGTAATAGTCCCAGTATAATCCAAGGACTTTGCTCTCTTCCAGCGCCGGAAGCACACGCTCCACTTCGCTTTCTCCCATAGGTTCCAGCGTACCCTGTACCGTAAACGGCGACATATCCTTGTCTGCACGCAGTTCCCCTGCAAGCTGCAGATTCCACATAAGGTTTTCCAGTCTGGCACTGTCCCTGTCGGAAACCACCACATAGAGAAACGACTGTCTCTCCTGGTCATATATCACATAACCGCTGCTCCTCACCCGGTCCGGATCTCCGGAATAATATTCCTCTACGCAGGACGCAACCGGAAAGGCAGCCTCATATGCTATGTATTTCCCCTCTGCCTCCGCAAAACTTTCCCCTGCTGTCTCTGCCCCCGACCTCATCTGCAGAAATCCGCTGCCGCCTGTCATCCAGAAAACCACGGCACATGCCAGCACGCCCAATGTGACAACAATATCCAATAACTTTCTCATGACTTGTCTCCTTATGATTTTTTTCAGTAACATTATACAGAAAAACAAGAAAAATTTCAAATAGGAAACCAGGGGATTTATTGTTTTGGATTTATTGTTTTGAATTTATTTTTTCACCAAAAAAAGAACCGTCCCCAAGGCTCCCAGGTCCTCAAAAACAGTTCTTCCAAGTGCGCCGCCAGGGGCTCGAACCCTGGACACCCTGATTAAGAGTCAGGTGCTCTACCAACTGAGCTAGCGGCGCGTTTCTTATGTGATCCGACAAATTATCTTTTGTCTCTCTGTCTGTGTCGGCATGTCCGTCACAACAAAATAGATTATATTATATCATTCCCATAAATGCAAGTGTTTTTTCAATAATTTTTTAAGATTTTTTTATTTTTGTCATTTTGCCTGTTTTTCTGCAATAAATCCGTCATTATCCATGAAATTTACATATTTCGATTTTCCTGGCATGTTTTACAATATCCATACAATTCCAGCTTATGGCCTGTGACAGTGAAATCTCCCGTCTCTTTTTCCAGTTTCATATGCGAAAAAGGACAGTGTTTCAGCGGAATCCTCCTATGGCACTCCAGGCACACCGCATAATGGGTATGATCCCCCCGCTTCAGTGTATAGACCACCGTTCCTTCCCCCGGCCAGTTATTTTTTTCTACCAGCCCTCTCTCTTCAAAGGCACCAAGTATACGATAAACCGTTGAAACCGCATACTCCTCCCCTTGGCTGCATTTTACCGCCAGATGATAAATCTGTATGGCAGTCAGAGGTTCTTTTGCAGCCCACAATACACCGTAAACCATTTTCCTCTGCCTTGTCCACTTCAGCCCTTCCGGATACACAATCCCGCCCCCGGCTTCTTTCTCTTCTGTCTGGTTGTCCTTTATTGCCCCACAGTCGTCCATTCTGTCCCTTCCTCCCCGGAGCGTGTCTGATCATTGCTTTCCGGCAGCCGTGCGTCACAGTTTCCACAACAGTTCTGCCGCAATGCCCGCACCCACGCCCAGTCCGTAAAGCAGCGCCGTAATTTTAAGATTTTCTTTCAGGTCTCCATTGACCCGGAACAGCACCAGCAGCCCTACGCCGGAACCCGCCAGCAGTCCTGCCATGGCCGCTCCCAGCCCCATGGCGCCTTCCAGATACAGCCGCGTAACCACTACCGAGCCGGCGCAGTTCGGTATCATTCCCACCAGTCCCGCCACCAGGGGGCCCAGAACCGGTCTGTTCAGCACCAGTCCTGCCAGCGCATCCTCTCCTGCCAGCTCCAGAACCAGATTCAGGGCAAATGTCACCAGCAGCAGAAAGAAAACGATCCTGGCAGTATGGGCCAGGGCGGAACACAGCACGCCTTTCCCGCAATGGCAGTGGGCCTTTCGGCAGATGTCCGGATCCCCGCCCTGCCGCTGTTTTCCCTTCTTCCGCAAAATGAAATCCAGCGTCAGTCCTGCTGCCATGCCGAAGACGGCCTTCGCCAGAAGAATCCCCAGCACCAGCCCCGCCGGGGCCTTCTCGGAGAGCAGGATGGGCAGCATTTCATCCGATGTGGATAAGAAAATAGCCATAAGTGTTCCCAGGGAGATGACGCCTCCCGCGTACAATCCCGCAGCCGCGGCAGAAAAACCGCACTGGGGAACCGCTCCCAGCAGTCCTCCCAGCACCGGGGCGATCTTTCCCGCCCTCCCTATCAGCCTCTGTGAGCGCTCTCCTGCCTTGTGTTCCCAGTATTCCATCAGCAGATAAGTCAAAAACAAAAAAGGAATCAGCCTTACGCTGTCCATGACAGATTCTTCCACAATGTGCATCATACGAGACAACCTCCGGTTTTTGCCTGCCTCCTGTCAGCAGACAGATTCTAAACCCCCATGCGGCCAGCCGCACCATCATCCATAAAAGCCCCGGGG
>CAJTLR010000129.1 GCA_910577185.1 uncultured Acetatifactor sp. | reverse complement strand
TTTCGCCCGTTTCATCTATGCCAAACAAATCATCAAAGCTGTTCAGCTTTACCTTCTCTGCGCTCTTACTTTTCATCCGCAAGCACCTCCTGTGTCAGTGAGTGGTAGCCGCCTGCCACAATCCCCTTCGGATCATGAAGATAGATGCTTTTCCCCTCTGCCGTGGTTTCCGCAGCCTTTACAGATAACGGGATGCAGTTCTCAAAAATATGTACCCGGTTCCCATATACCTCCCGGATCTGCGCTGAAATGTCCCTTGCGAAGTTTGTTCTCCGGTCTACCTTTGTCAGCAGAATCCCCATAATATCAAGCGCTGGGTTTAGCTTTCTATGTACCCGTCCAATCGTCTTAATAAGCTGCTGAAGCCCTTTGACTGGGAGATATGCTGCCTCTAAGGGAATCAGTACGCTGTCCGCCGCTACAAGGGCGTTTATCGTAATCATGCCAAGCGAGGGCATACAATCAATAATCGCAAAGTCATACTCCCCTTTTACGCTGTTGAGATACTGGCGCAGTATCGTTTCCCTGCTCATAACATTTACCAAGGCCGTTTCCAAGCCTGCCAGTTCGATATTTGCCGGGATAAAATCAATCCCTTCCTCATGGTGGATAATGCCCTCACCTAACTCTGCATCCTCGTCGTTGATTACCTTTTCCATGATGTTCACTAACGTCACATCCAGCTCGTCCGGCTCCGCAACACCTAAGCTCACCGCCATGCTGCCCTGCGCATCTGCCTCTACCAACAATACTTTCTTGCCTGCCCTGGCAAGCCCAATCCCTAAATTCACACACGTTGTAGTCTTGCCGACTCCGCCTTTCTGGTTTGCTACTGCGATCACTCTGCACATATATACTTTCCTCCTGATTCTCCAATCTATTTTTCTGTTCTTTCCACTTCCGCATATACACGGAAATACTTATTTGTCCCTTTGTTTGCAAATGGTTCCGACACTTCTTTCACATCCACGCCTTCATGCCGCTCCAAAAGCCGCCGGAACCAGTGAAGGTCTTTCTTTGTCCCCTGCATCCTGATTTTAAGCATATAAATCCTCCATATCCACGTAAAAACAGTATTCCGGATAGCGGAGCTTGACTGCCTCCCAAAAGTATCTGGCATAGCCGCAGCAGAATAAATCTTCCACTGTATAACAACGGAACTCCTTTAATTGTTCATCCACATCCTCCGTATCATAGACACTTGGCGTTCCATTACAATAGAGGTTAAATGCCATCCGTACAATTTTCGCACTTCCGCTGGTCTGCCATCCTTCCCGCAGGCATTCCGTTTTCACGCATCCTGTTTTAAAATCATAAATTCTGTTCACATTTACCCTAGTATCCTGACCAATCCCCAGGCAGTACACCAATGCTTTATGGTATACATCCTGGTATCTGCATTTCTGCAGGTACTCCTTATAAAAATCCTTATGTTCTTTGCTCTTGAAAGTAATTGTGCGAGTATCTTTGTTTCCTGCACCTTTCGCTGTATTCGCTGCCATAGCTTGTCCTCCTTATCTTATCTGCTTGTTTTTTTATATTCTTGGGAGCTACACTCCCAAACCCTTGTGGATTCGTGCTGCCAGTTACCCAAAATACGGCTAACTGTCAACCCGAATTTGCTTTTGCCCCGGAGAACGGTTTTTCACTCCTGACCTTAACGCTGTGTTTGCCATTTCCTTTTCCTCCAATTCAAATTTATTTTTTGACCATAACAAAAAAGGACACTTCCCTAAAATTTCTTTTAGAAAAATGTCCTTAAAGTGCTTACTGTATTAAGTTGGCTCATGTACCAATCAACGCATTATCAGGCATTATCCCGCATTATGCGTTGCAAATTTGTTGCAATTTTGTTGCAAAATCTGAATCGAAGTACCGCAAACCCTTGAAAATGGTGTGCTACCCGTCAAGTAGACAATGAAAATATTTTAATTTTTTCTGCCTGGTGTTTCTGCCAGGCAGTTTTTATGCTGCTGACTTTAATCGTTCGTGGTATTCCATCGGCGTAAGTAAATCCAGTTTTCTCTGGACACGTCTGTTTGTATAGTAATCTATGTATTCTTCAATGGCTTTCAACAGATCATCTTTTGTTTTGTATTTCTTTCCATAATACATCTCTCTTTTCATGATTCCCCAGAAACCTTCCATCGGCCCGTTATCAGTACAGTGGGCAGCCCGCGGACATACTCTGCGTCATTCCGGCCTCCAATATCTTTTGACGAAATACTTTTGACGTATATTGATACCCCCTGTCACTGTGAAAAATCGGCTGTGCTCCCGGATTCGCAGCCAGAGCTGCATCAAAAGTATCATATACAAGCGGGTTGTCATTGTGCTCGCTCAGCGCACAGGACACCGGCTTATGGTCGCACAAATCCAGTATCACACTTAAATACACTTTCCCGGCTCTCTCCTCTGTACCTGTTCCATATTTAAACTCTGTCACATCGGTTGCCCACTTCTCATTTAAGTGCTCTGCGGTGAACTCCCGGTTTAATATATTTTCCGCTGTGTATGCAGGATCCGCCGCCGGCCTGGTACAGCAGTTATACCTGTGCTTGATGATGGACTGTATCTTCTTTTTGCGGCAAATACGCAGAATTCTCTTGTCATTTGCCTGAATTCCCTGATCATGGGCAGGGGTATCCCGAATCCGGCGGTATCCCATATCAGGATGTTCTCCATGCAGCTGTTCGATTTTCTTCGCAGGCATTTCATTAAAGTCTTCCTTTTCCGTATGGACGTGGCTGCACCATTTATAATAGGCACTTCTGCTTATGCCCCCTAATTCACAGAGAATACGGATTGGATAATCCGGGTGTTCCTGCAGGAGATCCTGAATGGCTGTGTATACGGCTTGATTCCGTGTGGCTCTCAGCGTCGCCTCCCCTCTATTTCCCCGAGTTTTTTTAATAAATCAATCTCCATTTGCTGCTTTCCGGCTTTGGCTTTCAGCATCCTGTTCTCTGCCTGCAGTCTTTCCAGTTCCGTCAGTTCTCCTTCTGCTTTCTTCCTTCCCCGTCTGTCATAGAGCCCCTCAATGCCTTCGGCACGGTACTTCAGAACCCGGGAACGCACCTGGGCATAGGAACAGCTGTATTGCCCTGCAGTGAGGGAATAATTGTCATCATGTTCGATACAATACTCTATGATGGAAAGTCTTTCTTCCAGCGCTGTTTTTCTTGCCGGGTTGTTTTTAACCATGTGATACACTCCTTCCGGTCTGGAATCCTTTAGTTCCTCATGGTTATTATACCTCTTAACCCATTGTAAAACAGTAGCAGCCGCTTGAATTTTATATTTGATGGCAATATCCTTATAAGATCCTTCGCCATGTAAACAGGCCTTAACAACCTCTTCTTTAAACGCAGCAGAATAGTTTAAGTTTGCCGGACGGATCATAAATGCGTTTTCGCCAAATGTTTTATATTTGGCCACCCATTTACGGATCGAGGATTCGTTGAGCTGATATTTTCGACCGAGTTTCACAAAGGAATCGTGGCCCGCCAGATATTCTTTGACTACTTTTAATTTGTCTGCTGCATCCCATTCATCCCGCTTTTTTCTTCTTCCCATAAAATATGCTCCTTATACAATAGACATTTAATTATTTCCTGTGTCTACCATGTAGGGAGCATATCATATATGCGGCTTTGCGGGCGCACTTTTGCCGGGGA
>CAJTLR010000128.1 GCA_910577185.1 uncultured Acetatifactor sp. | reverse complement strand
AAGGAAACAGAGCGCTAGGTGTGCGGCCGGAAGCCCCCTCTGAGGCTATCCCCGAGGCTGTATCCTGTCAAAGGCCGGGTTGGTGAGATAGACGTTCCGGGCGTCCATCTTCTCCTTGCACAGGCGCAGGCACTCGCCGAAGTTAGCAATTTAAGTAAGAGCCACAGAACCCTTGCAAATGCTGGGTTCCGTGGCTTTTTCTGTGTGGGGAAAATAGGGGAGACAAGCCCTCATTTGAAGAATCTGGATGTGACCGAAGTACTATCAGGCAACTCGATTTAATTGGCAGACTTTGTCGATAAATGCTTTCATGTCTTCCACATAAGAATATGGCGCATACTCCGAATAGATTTCCGGCGAGTCCAAAATAACGATCTGGACCCCTTCAGCCCGCAGAGCCTCCAGAGTCCCTGGCAGGCATCTGGCCTCATTGGGCGTCTTGCAGAGATATGCCAAACTGCCGGGCTTATCGAAAATCTTCGCCACAATGTAAATTTTCTTATCACACATTCAAATCGCCTCCAATTCGCGTAGCTGGGCTAAAAAATCTTGTTCTGTACGGATGATTCCAGCAGAATATTCTTGATATAGCGTTCTTCCAATTTCCGGAGTTTTATACTTATAGACATACTGATGACTCCATACATCGAAAGCATAATCTTTTCCGCACCAAAGCTGTACTTCGATGGGATAGGTCAAGTTACTCTTTGATAATACAAATGGACTGCCCGGTAGTCGTCATCAACTTTTTTTCCGCTGCGCAAATCTACTACACGAAAATGGCTTGGATATTTCTCCGGATAATCATGGACCTTTTAAATACTTTTTTTGCTGATATCTTACGCCCAACACAAATTTTTATCTGAAATAAAGGAGAGTCGCAACAAGCGGTTCTCCTTTTATTTGGTGAAAATCTCAGTACAGGTTTGGACTTTGTCGAATTTTGGGTATCGAGGTCGCCGAAGTTATTAATTTAAGTAAGAGGCGAGAACCCGTTGCGGCGCAAGGGGTTCATGGGGACTCAATCATCCAAAAGCTCTGCCAGTGGGATCGGCTCCGGCGCCCGGAAAACCTTTCGGACGTGGCGGGAGTCTTCCTCCCCCAACACACCGAAAAACAGAGAGTCGATCGCCGCAATATCTTGTTCGTCCAGTGCGTGCAGCGCGTCGCTCAGCTCTGTCAGCAGGCCGTACCCCTCGGGCAGGTCCGAGGGCTGGACAGGCCGGGTCCAGTCGATGACTCGCCAACCGGAAGTGAGGTCATAGTACCGGTAGCTCAGGTCCATGCACTCCAGACAATCGTTTTCGATATACGCCATATGGACGTAGCGCCCCAAGGCTTCCACGACAGCCACCACGCCATACCGAGGTCTCGCCATGCTCGGGACCTCCACCTGCACCAGGTCCCCGGAGCGGAAGGGGATCGGGAAGGTCGTAAGGCCAGTGCCGTAGCTGTGAATGCGTTCGGCCTCGTAGCGAATGCCCAGTTCTTTGTACCCGTCTTTCCGGACAGACTCCAGATACCAGGGATCGAAATCCTGTATGATGATTTTTCCGTCCACCAAAAAGATGTTCAGGCCCAAAACAGACTGCATTTTACCGTCCACCTCGGCCCATTTTTCAACGTACCCCCTGAAATCTATCCCATCGGGATACCCCAAAGGAGGATCCTCATAGTACCCCTCGTACTCCTTCAGGTAGTCCGTCAGCTCCTCATAGGTTCTGAATACACCCTGAACACCGCAGGGGTCGTGGTCCAGGGGATCGTCCTTCCACCACGTCTCCTGGAAGATAAACACCTGCTCCGGACGCCGGCTGTGCAGCTCCTCAAAGGCCCAGTCGTACAGCTTGAGCAGGTCTGTAAGGATCGCTTTGTCCTCCTCGCGATCCGCCTCCCGGAGTAAAGCCGTTAAAGCGGCATATTTGTCCACGATGGGGCGGCAGCCGCTGTCGATGATGTCCGCCTTTTCCTCGACGGTGAGGGGGCGGGCGGTGCGCATATGCTCCCTGATCTCCGGAGAGAGGACCCAGTCGTATACGTCCGGTTTGGTTTGATTTTCGTTACACATAAAATTCCTCCATGGTGTCTAGACACAAACAGCCCAGCTGTCCGCCCTTAAACACACAGCCGCAGTCGATGTCAATCCAGGTTTCCCGCCGGAGAATTTTGTCCCCGCCGCCCAGAATGCGGGTGGGGGTGTGGCCGAATACCAGGATTTTGTCCGGGTAATAGGCCGTGTCCAGCTCGGGCCGGCCGAACAGGAAGTCCTCCAATTCGTAGTCCTCCAGCGCCTTGTCCGGGGAAAAATGGCCTAAACCGGAGTGCAGCAGCACAAAATCCCTGCCGCCGGCCTTGACGCAGGCAAACAGCTCCATCTCCCGCAGATATTCCAGGACATCCTCCCGTTCCTCCTGGATGAGTCCCTTCAGGCTCTGGATAGTGACGCCGCCCCCGTTGACGATCCACTCGCTGAGGGCGGCGATCTGAGTCTCCTCCAGGGCGTCCAGGCTCTGGTTCGTGACCTCCTCCATCAGCCAGGGGAGGCACACGGCGGCGGTAAACTCGTGATTGCCCAGGAGAGGAAATACGTTGGGACGGAGCATCATGTCCTGCAGGATTTTGATGCCGTCCGGCCCCCGGTCGATGACATCCCCCAGAACATAGAGGGTGTCTCTTGGGAGGAACTCAATGAGCGACAGCATCTCCTTGTACTTGTCAAAGCAGCCGTGGATATCGGACATCACATAAATCATCTCGCAGCCTCCTCGTCAGGAAGGTTCCTCATCCCAGCCGGATCAGACTGCCGTTCTGGGGCTGCACCATGATCTCGCTGACACCGTCCTCCATCTCCGACTCCACATAGGCATAGACCAGTCCGGAACTCTCGATATATTTCCGCTCACTGTTCCAGTCTGACGATGCGGGGGACACGAACAGCAGGCTCCAGCATTCGCCCACCATAGGACTGTCCGCCCAGAGGACGTGGTAGACCAGGCACTCGTATCCCTGCTCGAACCGTTTTACCCGCGCACTGATCTCATCGTCGGATGGTTGAAGAAAAATCTGATCTCCGATCTGCTGGGACAGGCTGACCGATCCGTCCCGCTCAAAATCCCGGATCGTCCGGGCATCCAGCTTCAGCAGCTCCATACGGCGGATAGTTTCCCGCTTCATTTCTTCCAGGGATGCCTCTTTTTTGTAAATGGACATATTCAGGTTCCTCCTTTGCTTCTTTTTAACTGCGTTGACGATAGCTTGCGACTTTCCCCAAAATCTCCCGCTGGGCGCGTTCTACATCTGTCTGCCGTACGAGGAGACACGCGCCCATTTCGATCTCCAATGCCTCCCGTTCTTCCGGGGAGAGAACGGATAAAATATGGTCCTGTACCGCGCCGCTGGCATATTTCAAAGCAAGCGCAACGGTACGATCTCCATAAGCATAATGATCATCATATGTATCTCGAAGCAGCTTTTCGCACAGCGGAAGGGGAAGCTCCGCCAGGGCGTCAAACTCCGGCAGTAAGGAAGTTTTTTTGACCTCCCGTTCCCGCTTCCGAATTTCCTGGCGGATGGTTTTACGGAGCTTTTCCCAGTATTCCACACCGAAGTATCCGCCTACAACTACAGCCAGCCGGTCTCCCCACTGCTGGAAGCTCCCCCCGTCCTCATGCTCATGGAAAAACCTCAAGTATGCCAGGATCCCCTCGGCGATCACCACGTTTTGCAGAAAGCCG
>CAJTLR010000127.1 GCA_910577185.1 uncultured Acetatifactor sp. | reverse complement strand
TTGCAACAAGTTAAAGCGAAAAAATGAAAGGAAGTGATGTTATGAAGAAAGAATTATCACACAAACAGGCGGATTCCTACCGAAAATTTCCAGCGTGATAGAAAAAATCTGTTTTTTGGAAGATTTCTGACATGGTGGATATACGGGAAAGCAGGGCGTTTTGTTGGATAATGACAGTACAACTGAATGACTGTCCAAGCTGATATAAACCGCCAAGACCAATTTTAAGAAAATTTGAGCGCCAATATTGGACGACACAGTGCCGACAAGGGTTGCCTGTCAGGAAACAGCAAGGGGAAAACAGCAATGATAGAAAACCGCCCAAGATTGAGTATATTTATTTGGTACCGGAAGGGTACCGTTAAATTGGATTGGTGCCAGTTTCGGTACTGGAGAAAGGAGCATGGAATGAAATTATCAAGATATGAGCAGGAGGTTGTTATCAACTTTAATGCAGATGAAAGCGAAGCAACAATTTACACAGCTAATCTGGCATGGATACGGAAAATGGATAAGCTATGTAAAGAGTTTCCAGAGGTAATAAGGTTAAAGTCATGGACGGAAGTAAGTAAGACCTATGTTTTACCCAAAAATCTTGTCAGGATTGGGAAACCGAGAACATTAAGCGAAGCTCAGCTTAGACATTTACGGGAGTTGCAGAACAGGGGATAAGAATTTCGGATTGAGTGAAATGGGTAAAGTCAATAAAAGCAGTCACGTAACAGAAATCCATAAAATTCCGGAGTGTGGCGGATATTTAATGTATATATTGGTGCTTGTATACACAAATCTTGACGAAAACCTGCTCCCTGTATATAATTATTTCATTATAGATGAATTGAATTAACTGAAAGGCATGATGAAAATGGGCAAGCAAGTATTGTTGATAAATGATCTGGCAGGATATGGAAAGGTGGCATTATCGGTCATGCTTCCATTGATGTCATATATGGGGTACCAAATATATAATCTTCCCACTGCGTTAGTATCAAATACGTTGGATTATGGCAAATTCGATATTCTTGAAACAACAGATTATATGAAGAACACTATTAAAGTATGGGAGGAATTGGGATTCTGCTTTGATGTGATAGCGACAGGCTTTATTGTTTCAGAGGAGCAGGTAAAAATCATAGAAGAATTTTGTCGAAAGGAAAGCATGAAAGGAACCCTGATATTTGTTGATCCAATTATGGGAGATGAAGGAACCCTGTACAATGGAGTTACAGAGCAAACGGTTGCACATATGAAGAAACTGGTAGGAGTAGCCGATTATATTGTACCAAATTATACTGAAGCGGCCAGACTTACAGGAGTGGAGTATCATGAATCTGCAACAATCTCGGAGGTAGATGAAATGATTCAAAGGCTTGGTAATATGGGCGCAAAATCGGTAATCATCACAAGCATTCAGCAGGATGGCAAAGATGTGGTTGCAGGCTTCGATCATAAAACGAAACAAAGATTTACAATTCCTTTTTATAACATTCCGGTCAGGTTTCCGGGTACGGGCGATATTTTTTCTTCCGTTTTATTGGGAAAACTGATGGAGGGAAACAGCCTGTATGACAGTACAAAAAAAGCCATGGACACTGTGAGCAGCCTGATTGAAAACAATAGAAACAATACAGATATATATAAGGGAATACCGATTGAGAAGGAGTTGGAGGTGCTTAAAATATGAAAAAACCTGGAATCCAGATCACATTGATTGATCAAAAAGGCACGAAAGGATGTCATAGGGGTCACAAAATAGGTGATAGTTTTGATTTTGATACAGAGCGTGGAAAACTCTGTCCTATGGCTATGCATGTTGCATTTCCATATATTGATATTTTAAGATACGGCGGCGAAATACCCGGACAGGAGAAGGGGACAGCGGTTTTTGCCTGCCCTGATGTGGACACATTAAATGTCTTTAAAATAGAACGGATTGATGTTTTGGATGACGATTCGCCATAAGGTTGGCTTTTAATTGTACGATGTGACTGGTAAGTTTGTGGACTATTGGTTATAGACGATGTATAGATAACAGGAGGAAATGATATGACTGTTTCAGAAATCATGGTTAAAATGGTAAAGTATTCAAAAGGAAATCTTCATGATATCAATCATTTTATGAAAGTGTATGCCTATGCAAAAACGATTGCAGAGTGTGAGAAAGTAGCGGATGATGAACAGAGAATAATAGAAATTGCGGCTATTATACATGATATTGCGTGTCCTTTGTGCCGGGAAAAATACGGAAATACAAATGGAAAACTTCAGGAAAAAGAAGGCGCTGTATTAGCTGAAGAATTCCTGAAGGGTACAGGGCTGTCGAACGAGATGGTGAACCGTATCATCTTTTTGGTCGCACATCATCATACTTTTCAGGAGGTTGACGGGATTGATTACCAGATTTTGCTGGAAGCTGATTATTTGGTTAATGCTGACGAATCCGGATATCAGGAAGCCAATATCAGAAATGTTATAGATTGTGTTTTTAAGACATCATCAGGAAAAATGCTTCTGCAATCCGTTTATGGGATTGCAGAAGGCAACCGCTGATTTGATAACAAATATGTATTTTGTAAACAGGTCAATCTGCTATGTATAGATTGACCTGTTTTAATTTGTGGCATTTGGACTTAATTCAAAATGAGAATGAAAGGTTTTCAGAAGCCCTTCTTTTTGCAGCTTTGATAATTCTACAGACATTGCTGCACGTTCTACACAGAGGAAGTCGGCAAGCTGCTGGCGGTCAAAGGGAATGTCAAAAGAAAGTGATCCTTGTCTGGCTGCTTCAGCAGATAAATAGGAAAGCAGCTTATCACGTGTTTTTCGCTTGCTCATGTGCGTTATCTTCTCGTTAAACAACAGGGTCTTTTGGGCAAAAGCTGTAATCAGGTTTTTAATCAGGCGGTTATGATGGCTGCAGGCAGCGGAACACATGGTAATCAGGCGGTTCATATTTATTTCCACAATTTCACAATTTTCTGTCGCAACAACACTGACGCTGAGAACTGCATCAGGAATGGCGGCAAAGGGTTCGGCAAAGTAGTCGCCCGGCATAAGATTTGTCATAACGTTCCGGTTTCCCCATAAATCTTCCTGAATGACTAAAGCAGTCCCAGACGCAAGCAGGCTGATACAGTCCGTACAATCTCCTGCCTGAAGGATGTATTGATTTTTGGCGTTTTTTCTGACTTTTGCTCCGATACACTTTAGCGAGGTTAAAATCTCGTCATCGGATAATCCTGCAAACAGCGGGCATTTTTTTAATACGTTTAAAAATTTTTCCAAAATCTCACCTCTTTGTTTGAATTCAAACATACTTGCTCTGCTTATTTTACTATAATGTAATCACCAAAGCAAGAAAATAAATAAAGGAGGATATCATGATAAAGTACGAGGAATGGAAGGATAAAAAGAAAGACTTCTTCAAAGTGGATGTACGCCATGTGCAGGGAAATTTCTTTCCCGGCTTACAAAGACGTGCCATGACGCTAAAAGCCGGGGAGGGAATTGAGGTCATACAGACTTTTGAACCTTACCCGCTATATAAGGAGATGGATATGCTGGGGTATATACATCATACAGAGAAGCTGGCAGAAAATGAGTTTCATGTCTGGTTTTACCGGACAGAGGAAAAAGAGCCGGAAGGCTCTGCGCCATACCGTCCGCTTGCATTGCTGAATTATCCTATGATTGATGAGGACTTGGGGCGTATCGCAGCGGATTTTTGGCAGACAACATGGCAGAGTGAGAAGCGCACTCTCCCCTATGAAATGCGTCTGCTCCTTTC
>CAJTLR010000126.1 GCA_910577185.1 uncultured Acetatifactor sp. | reverse complement strand
TTTTATCAACCACCTTTCTTGGAATTCCCTATGTTTGTATTATATAGGAAGCTCCATTTAAGCGCTTTTTTTGACATAACCGAATTTGTGGTTCCTGATGTCTATTTTATATCAGTCCTCATCCCGATATCCTAATATTGCATTAAGGGTCTCTTGTCAGGACATTAAGATTGCATTAACAGTTCAAGCAAAATGTCCAATATCATTTCTTCTTTTTCGGGGATTTTCTACAGAATTTAAATTGTATCCTTTCGGCAAATGTGATATGATATATCAAAAATCAATAAACGGAAGGGAAATATCATGAAAAAAAGACTTGCATCACTATTGTTGGCCGCATTCATGGCGGTTTCTCTCTGTGCATGTGCATCCGGGGACAAATCAGGATATCCCAATGAAGATGGCATTGCAGAAGGAAAACTGGGTGACACCATGCACAATGCTTTCTTCGACTACACTGTAAACAGCGCCTATCTGTGCAGTCAGTACGAGGATTACATACCCACTGAGGGAAAAGAACTGCTGGTAGCCGATGTCACCGTAAAAAACACATTTTCACAGAGCATTACCATGTATGACACGGATTTTCAGGTTCAGTGGGGCGATGACTCCGAAGATGCTTTCGATGCCCCTGTCACTTACTACCTGGACGCAGGCCAGACCCTTGGGGAGGATGTGCTTCCCACAGAATATGACCTTGCAGTCAATGAAAGCCGCAAAGGACTTCTGGTTTTTGAAGTGCCTGCCGGAAAGAAGGATTTCTCCATCTCCTATCAGGAACTCTTTGACGACGACTCTACTGGCAATCTTTTCTTTGTATATTTTACAGCCGAAAAAGAAGAATAGTCAGTGGGGGCGCATGTTGCGTTAGCAACAATTTTCCATACGTACCCGTGCATAAAAAAGAATCCCCCAGAAGGGATTCTTTTTTATGACCAGGCTCCTGCCCGGTTCCTTTTTCTATTTGCCGAAAAACACGCGGAAAGCTTCCACCGCATACTGCGTATCTTTCACACCCCCGGTCTCCACTGCGGAATGCATGGCCAGCTGGGGAAGCCCGATGTCCACACTGGCTACGGACACATGGGAAGTGGAAATATTTCCCAGTGTGGAGCCTCCGGGAATATCGGAACGGTTTGCATATGTCTGGCAGGGAACACCTGCCTCCTGGCAGATCAGCCTCATCCCGGCCGCCGACACCGCATCCGTTGCATATTTCTGGCTGCCCTGGAATTTGATCACAATCCCCCCGTTCAGGCAGGGCTTATTGACAGGATCGGCCTTTTCCGGATGATTGGGGTGAAGCGCATGGGCATTGTCCGCGGAAATCAGAAAGCTGCCTGCTACCAGCCTCAAAAATTCACTGCGGCCCAGTCCCATTCCCTCCGCAATCCGCCAGAGGGTATCCTCCAGGAAAGTGGAATCGGCCCCCTGCTTTGTCCCGCTTCCCACCTCCTCATTGTCAAACACGGCGCATACATTCACGTACTGCCGGGGCATGCTTTCCAAAAATCCTCTCACGGACGCATACACACACTGTAAATCATCCAGTCTGGGCGACAGCACAAATTCTCCCTTTTCCCCAAAAATCCTGCCTTTCTCCCTTATGTATAGAAACAAGTCGTGCCCCAGGATATCCTCCCGGTTCACCCCGGCCTCCTTTGCAATTCTCTCCATAAAAACATGCTTCCCATCCTCCTCTTTGTATTCTCCGTACAAGGGAAGCATATCCGTCTGCGGATTGTATTCCACACCTTTGTTCATATCCCGGTTCATATGGACTGCCACATTGGGAATGACCATCAAATCTTCCTCTATGTGAACCAGTTTGGTCGTTATCCCGTTTTCCCCCCGGACCACCACTCTGCCGGCCACCGACAAGGGTCTGTCCAGCCATGTGGAAAGAATCATGCCTCCGTATTTTTCCGTATTCAGTTTCCGGTATATATTCTCCACGGTCATCTCGGGTGATTCCTTGATTTTAAAACAAGGGGAATCATCATGGGAAGCTATAATGTGAAACCCGGCCGGATTCCCTTCCCCGGGTATCCGGAATCCGATCACGGAAGAATCATTCCTGGTCACATAGTAGCCCTCCCCGGGGCTGAGTTTCCACTCCCCGGTCTCTTCCAGCTCCTGAAAACCCTTTTCCGCAAATGCCTGCTTTATATTTTCCACCGCGTGAAAGCAGGTGGGGCTCTTCTCTATAAATGCCAGCATTTCCCCGGCACATTTCTGATATTCTTTCATAATGACAAATGCCTTTCTCAATCTTTTTACCGATTATAATGCATATACTGCGGGCAGTCACCTACCGCTCTGCCCGCATGGGATTTTCCAGAAAATCCTGATAAGCCAGCCGGATGCCATCCTCCAGCTCCGTGGTATAATGATATCCCAGGCTTTCCAGTCTGCCCACATCCAGAAGCTTTCTGGGGGTTCCGTCCGGTTTGGAAGTATCCCACAAAATCTCCCCTTCAAAACCCACCACCTTTGCCACAAGTTCCGCCAGCTCTTTTATGGTCAGCTCCTTCCCTGTCCCCAGGTTCACGGTCTCGTTTCCGCTGTAGTGATTCATCAGAAAAACACAGGCGTCCGCCAGATCGTCCACATACATAAATTCCCGCAGGGGCGTCCCTGTCCCCCAGCAGACAATCTTCTCTGCCCCTGATACCTTCCCTTCGTGAAAGCGCCGGATCAGGGCAGGCAGCACGTGGCTGTGCGTAGGATGATAATTATCGTTGGGGCCGTAGAGATTGGTGGGCATCACACTGATATAGTCCGTACCATACTGCCGGTTCAGGAATTCACAGTATTTCAGCCCGGATATTTTTGCCAGGGCATAAGCCTCGTTGGTCTTCTCCAGTTCTCCGGTCAGCAGACAGTCTTCTTTCATGGGCTGGGGCGCCATACGGGGGTAAATGCAACTGCTTCCCAGAAACAAAAGTTTCTTACAGCCGTTCTTCCATGCCGCATGGATCACATTCATCTCCAGCATCATATTGTCATACATGAAATCTGCCAGCGCCTCACTGTTTGCCAATATTCCACCCACCTTGGCGGCCGCCAGAAACACATAGTCCGGTTTCTCACCGGCAAAAAATGCTTCCACCTCATCCTGCCTGCACAAATTCAGTTCCTTATGGGTTCTGGTGAGAAGATTCGTATATCCGTTTTTTTCCAGGGCACGGCAAATGGCGCTTCCCACCATTCCCCTATGGCCTGCCACATATATTTTCGCATTCTTTTCCATCTTATGGTTCTCTCTTTTCTTATTCCGGTTCCGCAAACCATGCCTGCGCCCATGCTATTTTCCGTTCCGATAAACGATGGCTCCTGCCATCTCGTCCGCTTTTTCCCTGCCGCAGAAAACACCTGCAATGGCAAGTGCAAAGTCGATGGCGGTCCCCATTCCCCTGGAGGTGATCACATGGTCCGAAATCTCCACCGGCCCTCCGGTCACATCCGCCCCTTCCAGATGATTTTCCATACCCGGATAGCAGCATGCCTTCCTGCCCTTCAGAATGCCCTTGTGTCCGAAAATGCTGGGGGCCGCACAGATTGCCGCAATATATTTTCCATTTTTATAAAAAGCATCCACCTGGGCCATAAGCCCCTCATGGGCCTCCAGGTTTTTCGTGCCCGGCATTCCACCCGGCAGTACCAGCATCTCATATTCAGAAAAATCTGCCTGGGAAAAAACAAGATCCGTTTTCACCGTCACATTGTGGGAACTTTTTACCCAGTTGTCCTCCGTTATGGACACCATGTCAATCTCCAGCCCGCACCTGCGGCAAATATCCACCACGGTCAATGCTTCGATCTCTTCATGGCCATCTGCCAGAAAAATCGCAATTTTACCCATTATCTTTACCTCTTTTCTATTTTCAGTATGAAACACATGCTTATAGTATACACATTAATGGGGAATATTTCAACGAATAGCCTTGGATTTTTATAATCCTATTTTTAACAGTAGTATGGATGATGAATCGCTGTAACCCTAGTATTTATGC
>CAJTLR010000125.1 GCA_910577185.1 uncultured Acetatifactor sp. | reverse complement strand
GCCAAACCGGTTTGTCCTGTGCGCGGACCGCTCAATATGCATAAGGAAGTGTCTACGAATAACTGCTGCAAGTATATGGCAATTTTTATTGTATTTCCGGGCTTTTGCCTGAAGCAATTGCAGCAGTTATTTTCCGACAATTCCTAAGAGCATTTGGATAGCAGCTGAGTTTGGTATATAATCATTTAAGTAAATATTGAAAAGAGCCAGACGCACAGCAGGGAAAATTGTTTCAATTGCATCTCATCCCCCATCAGTATCTGAGCAGCATGAAATTCACGGTCAGCCCAGCGGCTGTGCCCATCAGCAGGATCAAATCCCCTCTGCCCACGCTTCCCTCTCTTATGGCTTCGCACAGCGCATAGGGCACAGAGGCCGAGACCAGGTTGCCGTATTGGGGCACCCGGTGGACGTAAGTCCCTTCCTGAAATCCCAGCCGGGGCATGATGATCCCCAGCGCTTTGCTGGCCTGGTGGGGGATCGCCAGGCGGATCTCCTCTCTCCGGATTCCCGCTTCCTGCAGGCATCCCTCTATGAATCCGGGCAGTTTCCTGGCGCAGAGCCGCAGGATCTTGACGCCTTTCATGTCAAAATAGTAATCCGCCCGGTTCCCCTCATGCATGGAAAACACGGGGAGCAGCCCGCCACCGCCCCTGATTTCCGTGTCATGGGCGCCCTCAGACCAGGTCTTCTGGGAGCTGTAGAGGATTTCCGACCGCTCCCCCGGCCCCGCTTTGGTGAGGACGCAGGCCGCCGCCCCATCGGAGAACAGTTCGTAGCTTTCCTGTTGTCCCGGGTTCAGGGCTGCCGAAGCGGTGTCGCCGGATATGATCAGCACCTTTTCATACCGTCCGGCGGCCATCATGCAGGACATGACATCCAATGCGCTGATGAAGCTGGTGCAGGTGGTATTGATGTCCATGGCCGGGATGTCCAGCCCCTTGGCCATGCGTTCGTGAACCAGCGCCGCGTTGCAGGGAATGGCCTGCAGGGGCGTGGCCATGGCGCACACGATGCAGTCCATCCCTCCGATCTCCTCCCCCGCTTCCTCCAGTGCCCTTTCTGCCGCAAGGCACGCCAGGTCAAGCAGGGACTCCCCGGGGCGGAGCCGGTATCTCTTCTCCCCTCCGAAAACAAGCTGGCTGCCCCCCAGGGCATTTCCCATTCCCGCCAGCTTCACGCTGCGGTTTATCTTTCCGTTTGTCATGGATGTCTTCTCCCAGTATAGCTATAGGAACTGTCGGAAAATGACTGCTGCAATTTCTGTAGGAAAAAGCCTTGAAACACAAGAAGAACAGCTTTCAACACGCAGCAGTTATTTGTAGACAATTCCATATCCTCTCGGAATCTCCAAGACGCATATCGCGCGGCCTCACAGAACTCCGTCAAGCCGGTTCCCCCACGATTGTCCGTCTGGAGGATCCATATCATGCCCTCATGCTTCAGCGGGCTTTTCTAAAAACCATTCTTCCAGCTGAGCTGCATTGACGTTTACCGCTTTTTCTATGGCATCCTTTTTTAATCCCATAGCACGAAGCGCAAAAGCGGTTTCCCTCGCCTGCTCCATTTTTCCTTCTTCTATCCCTTGCCTCAAAATTGTCTTGGCCTCATATTCCAGCACTCTGCCACCCATAACAGACTTCACTCCTTCCCTGACATTCTCAAACTTCTTGGCAATATTCTCTACAACCTCCCCTGCCATTTCCAATATGGCTTTTTTCGTATATGCGCTGAGCTGTCCTTTCCTTTGCAAGGCATCGAGACGATCCACAATATCCCCGTACTCGTTTTTAAGGGTCTCCAATTTCGCTTCATCTGCATCATATTCCGCAAACCTGCTTTCATGTGAAAAAATATAGAACGGAATCAAAAACAGTAATCCCTTGTCAAAAATGTCATCTATGGAATACCTCTGTGCCTTTAATACCTTAACATCAAAGCAAACTGTCCCTCCGGGCGTCTTCATCTCAATCACCATATTGTCCGGCGTTGAGCGATTGCTCCGCAAGAATAAGACAGCGGAACGGGGTATCTCCACTTTGAGGACATTCCCAACAATCTCTCCCTGATCCAGCGCTATCTGCGTTGAATATTCAAAAATCCTGACCAGCATGCTGCTGTCCGGGGTACTTTGGCATTCACAGAGGAACCGCTTCTCCTCTTTTCCCCTAATGATAAAGCTCCCGTCCGTTATCCTCTTGACTTCGTCCCCATCCTGCTGGTTGATATAATGTGTCTCAGGGGAAAGAATCACCTCTTCTTCACCGGTATACTGCTCTGAAAACACTTCATTGATGACAGGTATAATCAGGCTGCTGCAATCATTCAGCATTGTCCGGAACACGTCATCATATGGAGTGTTGACCGCACTGCTTTTATATTGCGGCTCCATTTATGGTTCCCTCCTTTCCCCAAATAAAACAATAATTTGGCGTAAAGCCTTTCTTTGTCTATTCATGATTCTACCATAAAAATCCGTCCATAGCAAGAAATCCATTCCTTTGCAGTACCTCTAATATGAGCGGGTTCCCGGCTTACAGTACCATGTTGCGCTCTATTTTGGTTATCCCATAATTCTGCCTGGCAAAGATCTCCGGTTTCATGGGTGAGTGTACGCTGTATCCTTCCCATGTCCCCTTGCTCCTAAAATATATTTGACCAGCGCCGTTGCTGCCTATTTTATCTTGCATCTTCCGGTAAAATAGAACATTTTTTTAAATTTCACAGATTTTCTTCCTGATTGGAATTATGTGTCCTATTGTGCTATAATGCTTCACAGGGAAAGCTCGACCGACCAGTTTTCCGCATGTGTTACAGTTTTTCTGAAATCAGAAACCATGGAGGTAAGGAAATGACAGAACGAGAGGAAAGATTCGAAAAAATGTTAACCGATATCCGGCAAAATTATGCCGACGTGGTAGAAAAGATGGAAAAGCTGAAGGAAAAGGGCAAGACGAAAAGCGCTACCTACCGCCAGCTTATGGGAACGAAAATGAATTATCAGAATATGCTGTCCCTGTATAAGATATACGGGCTGTTCGAGGACTGAACCGTAATCGTCATCCCGTCATCTGCCATGGCTCTTTTACTGCCTTGTAGGAAAGCGCCGCTGCAAGGCATCCTCCACAATGCTGTATGCTTCCGCATCATACACTTTCATGCCCCTGCCCTGCCCATGAAAAATAACTGCTGCATTTCCCTTTGATTGCAGGGCTCGCGAAGGGGTTCGCAGGCAATTCCTTATATGGTCTGATACATCATAAAGAGCGTCATTGCCGATGCCGCCACCACAGAGTAAAGCACCTTATAATACAGGCTATCCTTACCTATAGGCCGTATCTTCCGATGCTCTGCCATGCCCTGGACGGCCAGCAGATGCATTTCCCAGTATTGCTTTGCATATCGGAAAACCTCATCCGCTCCCCCATCATTTCTGCTGACGGTACAGCATCCCCCGTCCAGAAAGACAAGCTTGCGCACCCAGCCCTTTTTAGAATCCGACACCCAGCTGCCGTCTATCTTTTCCAGCGCATCAAACGCAAAGACCTCCAGCATCCCCCTCTCGTCTGCCAGATAGTGTCTGGTGAGGGTGAAATCTTTAGTCTTTAACACAGGTTCCTCCAGAAAGTATTCCCGGCAGAACCTGTCCAGACCTTTTTTTCTGTCCCCCCACTGGGCAAAACGCGCCATATCCTCTGCCAGGGGGCGCACAGCAAGCAGCAGGCAAAGGGCAAAGCACAGAACACACATCAGCGGAAGAAATATCCTCCACGCAGGGATATCATCCGCCGCAACAGCCACCCAGGCGGCAAACCCCAGCATCGGTACGCCGAATACCAACACGCCCCTCACCCTGGCATTCTGGCACAGGGCTCCATATAGCAGAAAGCTTGCCGCGGGATGTCTGCCCTCCCCATAAGGAAAACGGGAAATCCGAACCGTACAGAGCCGCGTCAGGCCTGCCAGGAAAAGAAATGCCATTTTTAGGCACAGTATCCCTATTCCATATAAAAACAGGTATAAGAACAGATTAAAGCCCAGCCCCGATACCAGCCTGCCTGCAAGGACGGGCAAATCCGTTCCCCCTGTCAGCCC
>CAJTLR010000124.1 GCA_910577185.1 uncultured Acetatifactor sp. | reverse complement strand
CATAACAGCATGGATTCCCTTACAGCCGCTGTTTCTAAAATAAAAGAAGCAGAAGAGCTGTATTCTTTGGAAAGTCGCATTTTCCTTGAATCCACGGGAATCTATCATTACCCACTCTTCTGCTATCTTCGTGATAAGGGTTTTAACGTGTCTGTTATCAATCCTATCATCACTAAGAATAGCACAAATATCAACATACGGAAAGTGCATAATGACCGTTTTGATTCAAAAAAGGCTGCATTAGTTGGTTTGAAACCTGATTTAAAAGTTTCCCTCATGCCATCCGACCTTGCCCTTAATTGCCGGAATCTCTGCCGTGAATACTACGATTTAATGGATAACCGCAGTGCTTATGTGAACAAACTCCAAGGCGAACTGCGCATGGCATTTCCCCAATACCTTGGCATTTTTTCCAAGGTTACGGTTAATACATCACTTACACTGTTGGAGACGTATACCTCCCCGGCTGCATTTATTGAAGCAGACCGACAAGAGATTATTGATGCCATTAAATCTACTGCCCGCTTTGGACTTACATATGCTTTAAACAAGTATAATGCCATTATCCAGGCTGCAAATGAAGCAAATGAATTCGGTTACATCATTGACAGCAACATCAAACGCATCCGCCTTTATATTGGTTTCATCCGTAAATATGACGAAGAAATCAAAGGCATCCTGGGTTCCATGCATGAGCTTGTTGATGCCAATGAAGCCACCGACTTTGTCAGGCAGATCCATTTGACCGAAACGTTCAAAGGCGCTGGTTTCTTATCCGCCGTATCCCTCATGGGGGAGATTGGAGATTTTTCTGCATTCTCCAAGCCAAAACAGCTTTTTGCTTACTTTGGTCTTGATCCGGCAGTAAAACAATCCGGCAAATTTGAAGGCACAAAAACCCAAATGTCTAAAAGGGGCTCCGCCATAGCCAGGCGGGTGGTTCATACACTGGCTTTACAAAGCATCGGCACATCCCGCACGGGAGAAGCCAAAAATCCGGTTCTGCGTGATTACTACCTCAAAAAATGTGAATCAAAACCCAAACTCGTGGCAATGGGGGCTGTTTCACACAAAGTATGCAACATGATATTTGCAATACTCAGGGACAATAAGCCTTTTGAAATCATTACTCCGCAGGAGCATATCAAAAAACACAATGCTGCTAAATGCGACATAGCCGCATAAAATACTGTAAATCCAACGAATCAATATCTTTTGAAAAAATGATATTTTCATCAAGGGGTAAGTGCGCCTTTTTTGTTTAAAAAATAATTTCAATTTTTCTCATCTTGCTATTGACATTTATTAGCTGGACTTCCTTACAGTTTTTTCACAAACAGGCAGCGGATCGCATTCAGCACCGCAAGAATCATAACACCTACATCCGCAAAAATAGCCAGATACATATTTGCGATTCCCACAGCCCCTAATGCAAGGCAGGCAAATTTCACTGCAAGCGCCATCGAAATATTCTGGTAAACAATCCGCAGACATTTCCTTGAAATCTTGATTGCCTTTGCTATCTTGATCGGATCATCATCCATCAGAACAATGTCAGCCGCTTCGATTGCCGCATCTGAACCCATTGCGCCCATAGCAATACCTATGTCCGCTCTGGAAAGCACCGGCGCATCATTGATACCATCGCCAACAAATGCCAGCTTTGCTTTGCCTAACTTCACCCGCAATAGTTCTTCTACCTTTTCTACCTTGTCAGCCGGAAGAAGCTCACTGTAAACCTCATCAATTCCAAGTGAGTCAGCAACCTGATTTGCCACTTTCTTTGCATCCCCAGTCAGCATGACGGTCTTATCTACTCCGGCTTTCTTTAACTCCGCAATTGCCGCCTTAGAATGCGGTTTTATAATATCGGAGATTACGATATGTCCCGCATATTTCCCATTGATTGCCATGTGAATAATTGTACCTGTCTGATGACAATCCTGATAAGGAATGTTTAAGTGCTTCATCAATTTGTCATTACCGGCAGCAACCTCCATACCGTCTACTTTTGCAGTCACGCCATTTCCGCTGATTTCCCGTATATCCGCCACACGGGTTCTGTCAATCTCTTTTCCATATGCCCGCTGTAAGCTCTTGCTGATCGGGTGGGAAGAAGCGCTCTCTGCAAGAGCCGCATATTCCAACAGTTTCTCATTGTCTATGGTGGAGTGGTGAATACCATTGACTTCAAAGACACCCTTTGTCATCGTTCCGGTTTTGTCAAAAACAACATACTTGGTCTGTGAAAGGATTTCCAGATAGTTGGAACCCTTTACCAGCACGCCCTCTTTGCTTGCGCCTCCTATTCCTGCAAAGAAACTCAAAGGAATACTGATCACAAGCGCACAGGGGCAGCTGATAACAAGGAATGTCAATGCCCGGTAAATCCAAACACCGGGGTCCGCAGGCAGTCCCATAAAAAGCATTCTGACAACTGGAGGAAGCAATGCCAACGCCAATGCTGAGTAGCAGACAGCCGGAGTATATACTTTCGCAAACTTCGAGATAAAATCTTCTGATTTTGATTTGCGGGAGCTTGCATTTTCCACCAAATCCAAAATCTTAGAAACCGTAGATTCTCCAAATTCCTTTGTTGTCTGTATTTTCAATACCCCTGTCATACTGATACATCCACTGATTACCTCATCACCAACTTTTGCCTCTCTGGGCAGACTTTCCCCGGTCAATGCGCTGGTATTGAGGCTGGAAACTCCCTCAACTACATTGCCGTCAATCGGCACTTTCTCGCCCGGCTGTACAACGATCACGCTGCCAATCCCTACCTCATCCGGATCAACCTGCTCTAATTTCCCATTTCTCTCAACATTTGCATAATCAGGACGAATATCCATCAAGTTACTGATATTGCGGCGGCTCTTGCCCACAGCATAGCCCTGAAACCATTCTCCGATCTGGTAAAACAGCATAACGGCAATCGCTTCCAGATAATCACCGTTCTCATAAATAGCAAGCGCCATCGCCCCAATCGTAGCCACTGCCATCAGAAAACTTTCATCAAATACCTGACGGTTTCTGATGCCTTTTGCCGCTTTCCTCAAAATGTCATATCCGATGATAAAATAATTTATCAGATAGCACGCAAAACGAATCCACCTTCCTGCGGACGGAAATAAATAACTGTCAACCATATCAAACATCTCTGCTGAAACAAACTGGAGTGCCAGTAAGATTCCGGCGCTAATCAAAATACGGATCATCATAACCCTTTGTTTTTTTGTCATACCATCCTTGCGGCTGCCGACAAAAACAAGAAGTACAGCAGCCATTATAATAACAACTGTCAGCAATATGCTGATTACTAATTCCTGCATGGTAAAAACTCCTTTCAAAATATGCTTAACTGTTTAATCGTTTCTGATAAAAAGACACCCCAAAACTGCAGCCGGGCATTTTCAGGGTGTCACCTTTTCATGGGCAGCTTTGGCTTACAGGAAAATCTCGCAGTCCGGCTCCACTTTCTTGCAGGCATCCAGCACGTTCTTCATAACGTCTTTCGGCTCCTGCCCTTCGTCAAATTCCACGATCATCTTCTGTGTCATGAAATTGACCGTTGCGCTCTGTACTCCTGCTGTTTTACGGGCTGCATCCTCCATCAGATTTGCACAGTTGGCACAGTCTACCTCAATCTTGTAAGTTTTCTTCATTGTAAAGTCCTCCTCGTTATTTTAAAATTCAGTGATTAAGCACTTGTTTAATCATCATGGTTGCAGTATAATACACATGAAAGCAATCGTCAATAACTCTGGTGCATTCCCTCCCAAATAGGCGAAAAGTATTTCCATTTAGGCGAAATACAAGTGAAAAAGAAAGGAAAACAATATGGACAATATGAAATTACCACACCAACATGGAGAAGGACAGCAGACAGTACTTATCCAAAAGCAATTAGACCATGTAGATTATTTCCAAACCGTAGCGGAAGTTTTCAAACAACTTGGCGACACCACCAGAATCCGCATTTTCTGGCTTCTCTGCCACCAGGAGGAATGTGTTCTTAATATTTCAGACATGCTCCATATGTCAAGCCCGGCAGTGTCACATCATCTCAGACCATTGAAAAACAGCGGTCTGATTGTTTGCCGACGTGAAGGAAAAGAAGTATATTATCGAGCCGCAGATACGGAACAAGGCC
>CAJTLR010000123.1:2157-4985 GCA_910577185.1 uncultured Acetatifactor sp. | reverse complement strand
ACACACTGATAGAGCGCAACATGTGTGATGTGCTTTCCCATAGCTCTGCCAGCTCCCATATTTTACTGACTTCATTACCTTCCAGCGCATCCCGCAGCAGATAATCCGGGGAGATTTTTAGTGCATTGCAGATATTGATAAATACGGGCAGACTGGGAACCTTTGTCCCGCCCTCAATAGAGGTTTTTGAATGAATTTTTTCCACCTGTGCGGTTGGATTTTTCAGCTAATAGCCCTTGTCTCTTTTGACAAGGGTATTATTATGCCCTTTGACAGGATGATTTGTAGTCAACAAAATACTTGCACAATCCGTATAATTACTTTATAATTCATATCATGTAGTTAAGAAAGGAGGCTTTTAATGTGTTCATCCATGCAGTACCAGATAACCGTGGAAAGAAAGACGGATACTACTGCTCTTTAGTGGAATCCCGCCGTGTTAATGGCATTCCCAGGCACGAAACCGTGCTTTCCTTTGGCTTTATTGCCACAGAGCGGCTCCCTTATCTGAATGCTGCATTTAACCGTGGTGACCCCGAAGCCATCCTTCAACGCGAAAAACGTAGTCAGGAAAAGAGGAAGGAGCCTGTATAACTATGGAAAAGCATCCAGATGATAAGAAACCTGTTGTTGAATATACTGCAAAGATCACGCTTCCTAACGGCGAGGTGATTGAAAAGACTGTTTCTACAGAGGGGGATTTCCCTTCCCTTGAGGAGTTTGACCTTTCTACCCGGGATGGCCTTCTCCGTGACTTTGACCTTTTAGAAAAAACTGTCCTCGAAACCAGCAGAAAGCTTAATGGGGAACTGTCCCGTGAATATCTGGACGCCTCGTCTAAAAAAAACGAAAACAAAAGTAGCATCCACTTCATTGGAAGCAGAGTCCGGACGGATATCCATTCGTGTATATGGCTCGCCTGCTGATTCTCTTCAGCCAAAAGAACGCGTCCTTTCTCTTTCCTTTCTGGAAGCCGCTTCATGTGCATGTACTAAAACAAGCTATCGGGATGCTGCCGATATCCTGAACCGATTTCCTGGAAGGACAGACATAAATTCAATTAAACTCCGCACATTATCGGACAGCATAGGCCGCATCGGTGCTGAGATTTCCGAAGAACTTTCCGATGTTACCGCACACATTCTGTCCATGTACGGTTTTGACGCTGAAAGCGCCCTTCCATTAGAGGGTGTGGTGCTCTCTGACAACATAACGACTGTCTCGGCCTCTCAGGATGCAGAACCAGATAAGCCTGGGATCAATGAGGCCATTGCTGCGGTGAATGATTCCCGCGAGGAAAAGATTCCGTTTTCAGCAGCAGAAATAAAAATCGAATCGGTTCCGGAGGAATGCGTCTATGTTTCCATTGATGACATTGGCGTCAAGCACCAAAAGGATTCCCGCAAAGAAGGCTCCGTAAGGGACTATAAGTATGTAGAAAATACAGTCGCTCATATCCAGTATGGTGATGAGTCATACATACTGACAGGAACAGGCATGAGGAATGTCTTCAAATCTGTCCTTGCATTTCTGCTGGTGAACAATCTCCTCTCACGGGAACTCGTATTTCTGACCGATGGCGCACAAGATATCAGGAGCCATATCCAGTCAGTCTTTCAATTCCATCCCTATATGGTCATCCTTGACTGGTTCCATCTCAAGAAAAGATGCCAGGAATGGCTCAGTATGGCAATCCGCGGAAAGGACAGGCGCAACGCCATTCTTGAAAAAGCGCTGCGCTACCTTTGGGCAGGTGATGTGGCGGGTGCTTCAGAATACCTTTCATCCCTGGATCCTGCAGACATCAAGAACAGGAAATGGCTTGATAATCTCCTCGGATACTTCCAGAAAAAAGGCGACGCCATCACCTGTTATGCGTTAAGGGCGAAACTCGGACTCAGGAATTCCAGCAATCCTGTCGAAAAAGCAAACGATCTGGTCGTAGCCGGACGGCAAAAGCACAATGGAATGGCCTGGTCTCCAGAGGGAAGCGGAGCACTTGCCGCTTTGCAGATGATCTACCTGAACAACCAGCCTGATCTATGGTTTCACAGAAAAGAGCTGTATCTGTTCTCACCTTTACTTGAAAACACAAAAAAAGCAGCATAACCCAAGCCTGCAAATCGTATAGCATTTCCAACACAGACTGCGGAGTAAAAACAGATAGCAGTCTTGTTTGCGTTCGCTTTTTCTATGATGTTTTTCATCTTCAGGATCATCACTTGAAATCCATCTTTACTTCCGTCACGAATAATATTATTTTTCATATCCCAACCGCACAGGTGGAAATATTTTTACAGAAATCTGTGCCTGCGCCCATTTTTCCGGGCTGCGGCAGGAAAGGAGATTATGATGCAAAAAATGAAAAAATTCAGGCGGATCATGCTTGCGGTCTGCTCAGCGGCTGTCCTCTGCTTTTCGTTCTGCCAGCCTGTCTTTGCTATGACGGAAAGCGAGATACAGGCTCAGGTGAACACTATGGGCAAGGCGGCCGCATCCGGAAATGTGCTGATCTGGTTTCTTTGTGCTATTGCTTTTTTGAAGGTGTCTCAGAAGATAGATTCCTTCATGTCCAGCCTTGGGATCAATGTGGGACACACGGGCGGGTCCATGCTGGCGGAGGCGATGATTGCGGCAAGGGGGATAGGAGGGCTGAAAAATTTCTCCAGCCAGTACTTCGGCGGAGGCCACAGCAAGGTTTCCTCCCACACGAATGCCGGCTCCAAAGGGTTTATGTCCGGAGGGCTTGCCGGGATCGTGGGCAACCGCATTACCAACAGCGCTGTCAAGTCAGCGACTGCCTCATCCAAAACAAATGTCAGCCGCCC
>CAJTLR010000123.1:0-2130 GCA_910577185.1 uncultured Acetatifactor sp. | reverse complement strand
GGGAGCCATATTTATGCTTCCTCCGTCAGCAAGGGCGGTAGCTTTGCAAACAATGTCATAGGGACCGTGGCTGCGGGAAACATTGCCGAGCTTGGCTTTATGAGCGGGCCGGAGGCGTCCCAGGCGCTCCAGTCCTATCTTGGCTATGCCGCTCTGGGGGAGAATGCCGGGCAGGTGCCCGTCTTTTCGGATGTAGAGATCGGCGGCGGGCGCATCACCGGGACGGAGACCTCAGAGGAACATCCCCAGGGGATTGCCTTTGGGATGTACCATGCGTCCCAGTATGCGGCTCCGGAGGGAAACTATACCACCGTACAGGCGGCGGACGGAAGCTCATGGTACAAACAGTATGCACAGGATGCGGTGGACAAGTCCCCGTACATGGCGCCGGACGGCTCCATTGCCTATAAGGAGTCCATTGTGAAGAAACTGCCCCAGCCGCCCAAAAGAAGGGAGCGGATGTAGTCATGGAAAACGAAAAGAAAAGCGGTCTGCAGGAGACCCTGGAAACAGGACGCGCCGCCTCACATATGGTACGGGGCGCTGTGAAGGCAGGTAAGGCAGTATCGGGGGCCGCCAAAGGCGCCGCAGCCGCAGGACCTTATGGTGCCGTTGCCGGTGTGCTCTGGGAGAACCGCAGGCTGGTGGGAAAGGTCATCATCGTTGTCATTGCGTTGCTGCTGATCCCGGTAGTATTTGTGGTGTCACTTCCTGCTGTGATCTTTGGCGGCCTGACGGACGCTTTTTCTTCCACGGCTTTTTCCGATGCGCCGATCCTGAACAATAATGCAGCCATAATGGAAAATGTGGCAGAGATTACCGCTGCCATAGACGGGATCATGTCCGAGGGCCTGGAGGATACCATGGAACAGATCGAGGCAGACTTTTCATCCTCCGGGGCAGATGAAATGGAGGTCATCAACCCTTATGCCGGCAGCCCACTCTATAATGCCAATCAGTTCATCGGCATGTACTGCGCTTATAAAAGTGGGGACTATGCCGGTATTTCTATTTCAGACATGGAAAGGATGCTGCGTGCCGGCCAAAGCCATTTATACTCTTACGCGCAGGCGGAAGAGACGAGGACAAGAACCGAAACGGACCCCGCTACCGGGAAGGAGGTATCCGTCACGGAAGACTGGCGGGTCTATACCATTGTTTATAACGGGGAAGCCTATTTCTCCGAGCAGGTCTTTGGGCTGAGCGAGGAACAGATGGCCATTGCCAATGACTATGCGAAGAATCTGAGCCTGTTTTTAGGTGACGGCATGATGCAGGGGATCACGCAATGGGACGGGAAATCCATTCCCTCCTTGGGAGATGTGCGCTTTACGGATGGTGTGACGGAGGTGGTCTACTATAACCAGCTGGATGAGCGTTATGCAGGTAAGCTCTACGGCACCGATTATGTCGGCAGTCATGGCTGCGGTCCCGCTGCCATGGCAATCGTGGTATCCTCCCTCACAGACCGGGCGGTTGACCCTGTGGCTATGGCGGAATGGTCCTATCAAAACGGTTACTGGTGCAAGGACAGCGGCTCCTACCATGCGCTGATCCCAGCCGCCGCAAGGAACTGGGGATTGAATGTGTACGGCTGTACGGCGGCAGAGCCCCAGAGGATACTGGATGCGCTGGCGGAGGGAAAGCTGGTGGTGGCAATCATGTCCAAGGGACACTTTACAAAGTCGGGGCATTTTATTGTGCTGAGGGGCGTGCAGGACGGAAAGATTCTGGTGGCTGACCCGGCCAGTTACAACAGGAGCGGGCAGATGTGGGATTTATCCGTGATCCTGCGGGAGGCCAGCCGGGGCGCCGCTGCCGGAGGTCCTTTCTGGATTATTGGCTAAAAAGGAAATGAAGTTTCACTAAGGCAGTAAAGGGCACTGCCTAAGAGAAACTATGTCATTTCAAGCAGATCAATACATTGTCCCAGAACTATGGGTTTCAAAAACCTAAGGTTTCTGGACAGAATGAGAGGTAATATGAGCAATCAAAGCGAAAATGATACATATATTATCCCGCCGAATTTTACAGACACGGGCACTTTTTTCGGCGGGATGTTCAAGGCAAGGAACGTGATAGAGGCGGGCATCCTGTCCGCGGCTGTGGGGATACCGGTCTGTGTATTCC
>CAJTLR010000122.1 GCA_910577185.1 uncultured Acetatifactor sp. | reverse complement strand
ACCCGCATGCACAGCGTCATGAACGGTATCGTGAGCAGTGACGGGGAATACCAGGCGATTCTCCGAAAGTCGGATATATACTCCGGTGAACTGGACAAGATGGATTTATCAAAAGAAATCCGGCTGCTGATTGACCGATACGTCAGCGGGCAGAACGCGCATAGCACTTGTGCGATTGATCCCGGTTTGGGATGCTTGCCTACCTGTTGGGATTTTCCGACTGCAAGGCCATGTTTTTGGGGAAGACGATCTGACCCGGTCCTATGAGCAGGTATACCGCAGCTGGAAAGAAGCTTTCGACATCACAAAAACCCAGGATGTGACAGTGACTTCCGTAAAGGAACAGCTGGCACAATGCCTGCAGTCTGCCGAAAAAGCAGAACAGGAAGCCGTCCGGCTTATGGAGACCGATTAACCGGAACCCAAAGCCCTGCCTTCCGTAAGAAAAACACACTTTGCCCGGCATTTCAATGACGGATAAAGTGTGTTTTATTTTTTATCTTTTATCTTTTATTTTTTATCTTTTTCCTCTTCACGATGGAAATACTTATTCAATTCTTTCCTGGTATCTTCCGGCATGCTCTTCTTTACCGGCATCACTGCCGCATTTGCCACATCTCCAATGATCCGGACTGCAAACTCCACATTTTTGACCATGGCTTTTTCGCTGAGCGCCGAAATCAGGTCATGGATGGTATGTAATTCTGCGGTGTTGGTTTCCCTGCTTAATCCCAGCGCCGGAATATCTTTGTCACAGAAAGGAGCGGAATCACTGGAGTGAACGCCCACTCCTATGATGGCGGAATAACCTATCATTTTACAGTACTGTTCCACAAATGTCTGCAGCTCCTTCTCTCCCGTAACGCAAATTTTATTTGCCCCCAGCGCCGTTCCGCACATATCAAAGTTGAAACAGAACACTGTTTTTTCAAGCAGTTCGCTTTTCTGCTCCACATACGCCCTTGAACCCAGAAGTCCCAGTTCCTCACTGCCGCACCATATAAAACGCATGGTCCTTCTGGACGGGTTTGCCGCAAAATGTCTGAAAATTGCAAGGAGCGCCGCCGCACCGGTGGCATTGTCCCAGGAGCCCGTACCCACGGGGACGGAATCATAGTGGGCCGTGAGCACGATGCTCTCTTCCTTACACTCTGTTCCCTCGATGACAGCCAGGATATTCTGGCTCTCCGGTTCCGTGTCTTCCTGCTCCAGCGTAAGGTACACCTTATCCGTCTCATCCTGAACCAGCCGGAGGGCCTCCGACGACGGTATCATAAATCCCGGAACCAGCCCATGCTTGGTCAAATGCTCTCTCAGGATTCTGGGATACAGGGAAGCCTCCTCCCCTGACAGATAATACTTGCCCTGCATGACCAGGAATGCCGACACCTTATGCTCCAGCAGGCGCTTATATAGTTCCTCATCGGCAGGCCTGTTCAGCAGCACCGCCTTGCCTTCCAGGTTTCCGGCCACGGCAAAATCAATCTCGGAACCCTCATACAAGTAGACCAGGTCACACTCTCTGTCAATATTGCCGCTGCGCAGGTATGGCACACACACAATTTCCCGTTCTGCCGTCCGCACAGAGCATTTCGCGACTTTAGCGTCGGGAACCTGGAAAGTCATATATTCTCCCCTGATATCTTCCCGTCCCGTCTCCTCCGCAATGGAGCTGATTTCTCCCATAATCAGTTCCGCAGCCTTTTTCTCCTCCGCGCTTCCTCCCACCCGGACAAAGCTTAATTCTTTTACAAAATCCATCATTTCCCTCATTTAACTGTCCTCCTATCTCCTATCGCCCACGAAACCGCCGGGCCTGATGCCTTTTTCTCCGCACTGCGCAGGAATTTTGTGATTTCAAGGGATGTATCCATGCCAGGCACTGCTCCGCGGTCCCTGGCAGCATAAGTCCATTATACATAATCTTTTGGTAAATTACAACAAATCAGCGCAAAATCAGCCCGGGGTTCTTTTTCTTCTTGTAAATATTGCCGAATAAAAGTAAAATGGACTTGTCTTACTTTTTACGGAGGGGAATTTATGATCCAGTGGCTGCATATAACAGATCTGCACATGATAAATCAAAATGATGCAGATCAGGAAAACTTCTGTCATACACTGCTCAAAAGCTGTGCCCGGCAGCAAATCCGGGCCGACTTTATCGTAGCAACCGGGGATTTCTGTAATTTCAGCTCCGGAAACGCCCGGCCGGTCTCATGGAATTTTTTACATAAGCTTGTAAATGCGCTGCATCTGGACATACAGAGAGACCTTTTTCTGGTTCCGGGAAATCATGATATTGATCGTGAGCAAGCAAGGCACAGTAAAAACGTGCAGACATTTCTTTCTTATGCCAAACGGGATGCCGGTAACCGGATCCATATAAAAAAACCGGCAGATCAGGACCTGGATTATGCGCGCATACTCAGCATACACCCTGAATTATCCCGAAAATTTCTCGGCGACTTTGAAAGTTACCGGTACATGGCCGGATCGCTGATTCAAATGTATCATCCAAAAGCCCATGTCAGCCTGCATCCGGCCAGTGTCCATGTGCGCACCTGGAACAACAGGCTCAATGTCTTACACCTTAACACGGCGATTCTGTCCAATGGGACTCGCAGCCATGCCGAGGCGGCAGACATCAGCCAGGCTTGTTCCGGCCGGATCCGTAATGCGCTGCACAACAATCTTCCCACCATTGTCCTTGGGCACCACAGCTTCCATGATCTGCATCCCACTATAAAAACGCGGCTGGTACAATTGTTCAACCAGACCAATGTCTGGGCTTACCTTGCCGGCGATAAACACCGGACAAATTACAAAGGGGATGACTACCTGATAGACCGGAAAACGGGCCTGAACGCCTGGCCCAATATCATAGCCGGCAAAGCGGCGGCGGCCGTGAATGATGACTACTCTGAATTCGGCGTTATATTATATTGCTGGGATGAACACAGTACCGTGACATTACAGTATCTGCGCTGGAATCCGGAGGACAGCGGCATCGGCCTGACCGGCATCCCCGGACGCTCTTTCCCTATGCGCATGGATCTGAACAGCCGGCTTTATTATTTCCTATCGGATCGTCTGCTGAAAATGCGCGACAGCCATCCCAGTTTTCAGCTGATGAAAATAGAGGAAGAACTATTTCCAAAGGCATATCTGAGTCTGTATGCCGGCAGCACAGCGGCCGGAAAAAAAGGCGAGGCAACAAGACGCCCCTTATCGGACTTCTTCCGGGAAAGCTGGAACACGGCGGAGCAAAACCACCTGACGCTGACCGGAGAAGGCGGCATCGGCAAAACAGTCTCCCTGCTTTCCCTGGCAACCCGGAAAGGATTCCTGCCGCACCATGTGCCTGCAATATACATCCCGCTTCTCGCCTTAAAGACAAAAAATACGGATGACAGCATCGGCAGTTATTTACTGGAAAAAACCCTGGACGGGGATGACATGAAGTACAGCAAACTGCTCCAAATGGCCCGGCTGGAGTGGAAAGACGGTCCCCGGCTGATACTATTGCTTGACGGATTCAATGAAATTCACAGAAATGCACTTTTTATCATTACAAGGAATATTGAGGCCTGGTCCGGCAGGCCGGGTGTTCAGATCATTGTCACCTCGCGTTTTGACATGCACCGCAGCTTTTCCAGCCTTCATGGAAAACTGACCACGCTCCATCTGCAGCCCCTGCGCCAGCAGCAGATTCAGGATTACCTCAGCCAGGCCGGCATGCCCTCCCTGCCGGCCGACAGCGCACTTTGGACAGTCATTCACTATCCCCTTATGCTGGCACTTTATTCACAGTCTGAGGTATTACATTCTAAAAACAGCCTTATCCCCCTGGACTGGCTGGAGCAAAAAAATCCGGGCACTATTATATGGAATTACCTCCAGGGGGAATTATGGCGCTGCCAAAGCCGGACAACTGACCCGGAAGCACCGGTACATTATGTCCTGGCAACGGAAATCATTGCCCCACATCTTGCATGGAAAATGGTACAAAACGGGCAGTTCCTTGTTTCTGAAAGAGATTTTTCCTTATGGATCACGGAAGCACTGGCACATTTGAAAACAACACCCCGGAAAAACTGGCCGGAGCATGTACAGCTGGTCCTGCGGCAGTGCGGCGGCATGACTTGCTTACCTGATCTGAATATATTCTTCCGTCTGCTGACCCATGAATTAAACTTATTCCGTATACGCGGAAACGGCAGCGCCCCCATGGTCAGCCTCATGCACCAGCATTTCCGTGACTGCCTTGCGGCCATTCATTTATTAAATCTGGCAGAGGCCATTTCGGATGGAGATACCCTCCCTGATGAATGGAGGGAAATTATCGACTATTATGTGATGAACTTTTTCGTCCATTTACTAAAACCACAGTCTGCAGTACCGGAAAAACTGTGGAATGCAAACCGGGCGCTCCAGCCTACACAGCGAAGTGCCACCATCAACCTGCTGGAACTTTACAAACGGTATCGGCAGTGCGACTTTTCGGAACTTAATTTTTCCCATATGGATCTGCGAAAAATCCGTCTGCACAACTATCGTTTGCCGGAAGGAACACATCTTCAGCTCCCCGGCAATGCCGATAAGACATGCGGCCTGATTTTGTCCCCCGATACCTTTGAACCGGAGGGGCACCGGGATATCATCACCAAAATAGCCGTACTGCCGGATAACCGGCGGTTTATCACCGCCTCATACGACAGTACGCTTCAAATCCGGGACATCAATACCGGAAAATCGCTGCAGGAACTGAATGGACATACTTCTGCGGTCAGTGACATGGTGCCGACCACAGATGGACGGTTCTGTGTAAGCGCATCACACGATGGCACAATACGGATCTGGAACACAGATACCGGAAAATGCATACGCATTTTAAAAGGGCATACCGACTACGTCGAAGCGGTGGCAGTGTGTACAGATGGACGAACCTGCGCCAGCGCCTCAAGAGACGGAACAGTTCGTCTATGGTGCATGAAAAATAAAAATATGCTGTCCACATCGCCGATATTCGGCCGTGAACACATCAGATGCATTATCCATACACAGGCTGCGGAGAATCACTATTTTGTCTGTGTATCCAAAAACGGACACGTACGGATATGGAATGTGGCGCAGTGTCACTTTTTACCCTTGTTAAAAGGCTGTATACACGATGATATATATGAGGCAGCCATGTCTCCAAACGGCCGGAGATTTATGATGGCAACGGACAATGGTCTGCAGGTCTGGGACACTGCCAGCGGGAAACGGGTTGCCTTCCTCCCTTTCTTCTTCATAACTTCTCGGAATCTTCAGCCCTTATTTCATGGGGCTTTCAGAACCTAT
>CAJTLR010000121.1 GCA_910577185.1 uncultured Acetatifactor sp. | reverse complement strand
GTAGCCGAACATCATGCCCTGGTCGCCGGCGCCGATGGTCTCATCACTGTCGCCGTCCACGCCCATGGCGATATCGCCGCTCTGCTCGTCGATGGCGGTCAGCACCGCACAGGACCGGGCGTCAAAGCCGTAGGCGGGATCGCTGTAGCCGATCTTGTCCACGGTGCGGCGGACGATGTGGGGGATGTCCACGTAGCATTTTGTGGAAATTTCGCCCATCACGGTCACCATCCCGGTGGTGGTGATGGTCTCGCAGGCTACCCGTCCATTGGGGTCCTGGGCCAGAATGGCGTCCAGAACGGCGTCGGAGATCTGGTCACAGACCTTGTCGGGATGTCCTTCG
This sequence comes from uncultured Acetatifactor sp., assembly GCA_910577185.1. GTDB lineage: Bacteria > Bacillota > Clostridia > Lachnospirales > Lachnospiraceae > Acetatifactor. Next base: position 5,187 of record CAJTLR010000121.1, on the reverse strand, counting down.
GTGACGGACTCGGAGGTGAAAATGCGGTTTGCCATAGTAAGTTCCTCTCTTTCGATTTGTGTGGTATTGTTGGCGTGCAAAAGAAAAAGCACGCCTGGCGGCGTGCTTCGGAAGGGTTGTATATCACTCCTCATCTTTCGCTGACCGCCGGAATTGGCACCTTGCGTTCGCAGGTTGCCGTGGCTTCATCGGGCCGTTCCCTCCGCCACTCTTGATAAGGTATTCAATTGTGGGATTGCTTTGCGTGCCTGCATTATACGTCATGCTTTGGAAATTGTCAACAGAATTCTGAAAAAAAAACGCAGGGAGGGCAGGAGCTGTCTTGCGGGAAGGAACACGGTCCCGCCTTACTTCTGCTCGTTCAGATATAACCCCACCCGGTTCTGGATGCGCTCCACAGCCAGGTCCAGTGTCAGGTCCCCGGCGAAGTAGGTCCCCAACACCTCCCACACAATGTCCGACAGTTCCCCGTTGGGCCAGTAGAGGCGGTTGGTATGGTCGATCAAATCCCTGTGCCGCTGGGAATCCTCTGCTGTCAGAGGAGTCAACAGGTGGATTGGACGTCCAAAGGTAAAGTGCTGCTCTTCAAAAATCGGTATATCAGGCTGCTCAAAAATCTCTGGACTGAGTTGAAGACCATCGGACTGCTGCTTGAGTTCTCCCCGGATAAGCCATTCGTAATCCGCCCGGTTGACCGGTATGTTCATGGATATGGTGATCGGCTCAAGACTGTTTCGCTGTGGTGCGACAAGTTCACGGATGTACTCCCAGGCGGCGTCCTTGTTCCGGCAGGTGGAGGACATGGACAGGATCGTTTTTGGCGCATAAAAATAGCCGCCTGAGCTGCCATCCGACGTCGGAGTACCGGGAAAGGCGGCGCGTTCCCCCCAGATCGCATCTGAAAAGCCAATATCTCTCTGCCAGTCTACCATTTTGCCTTCCAGCATCTGCAGCCCTTCCTCAATCCGGTATCTGACCTCCTGCTCCGCTGCCGCAGGGTCTTCCTCGACGGCTTCATCGGGAAATCCCTCCAAAAGCAGCACCAGATCACGGAAGGTTTTGCTGTCAAAGGAGCATTCTCCGGTATTCCTGTCTACAAACTGCTCCAGTGACGGGCAGAGCAGGTTGAAAAAAACATCCCGCTTCGTCATGCTGTACCGCATGATCGTGGACCCCTCCGGCATAGCGGCAAAGGCCTCCATGAGTTCGTCCAGCGTCCAGCTGTACCGGTCTCCTACCACGCTCTCCCGGCCAATCAGGGTGAAGATGCAAAACTTCTGAAAGAGAATGTAAAGGCCGCCGTTTACTTCGGCGGCTTCCAGCGGGGGTTGCAGAACGCCGTCCCTGCCCAGCTCCGGGTCGTTTTCGATGTAGGGCCACAGGTCCTCCAGATATCCCTTCTGCGCCATCTGGCGGTAGGGCATCCAATATTCGTCTTCTGACTCCGCGTAAGCTCCCGGGACAACGTAATACTTATGTCCCACAGCCACCTTTGGGCCGGATTTTCCATAATAATGCATCTCCATGATATCCGGGACCCGTCCAAGAACCAGCTCTGTGCGAAGACGCTCAATGCCCCCCTCGTCCGAATAATCGCGGATTTCGATCTGCACGTCCTCGTGGGCATCGTTGAACTTCTTTACAGAAATCTCAGTCTTTTCATCCACAGGATTCAGTGCGGCATAGATCAGAACGCCCTCCTCCGGTTCAGGGGGAAGCTGACTCTCCCCGCAGGCGGGGAGAACCAGAACACAGGACAACGCCGCCAGCAGCATGAGAAATTGCATTTTTATATCTCTTTTCATACGACACCCCCTTTTTCATTGTGATTTTAATACGTTAAATCGAAAGAGTCAAGGACTGTGTGCGGAAAGCGGGGCCGTATGCGCGGTCCCGCCTCTACCGCTGCTCGTTGACATACAGCGTGGCACGGCTCTGGATGATATCTATGGTATGGTCCAGCGTCCAGTCCCCGGCGAAATAGGGGCCTAAAGAGTCCCATACGATACCGGACAGTTCGTCGTCAGGCCAGTAGAGGAGGGTGGTGTGATTGACCAGATCTCGGTGCCGCTGGGATTCTTCTTCTGTCAGAGGACGCATCATACGGACCTCCGGTCCATGGTTAAAATGTCTCTGACTAGCAAGAAAACCATCTTTCAGGAACTTCTCTACAGACCCTACCTCCGCAATACGTCTGTTTGTCTGCTGCAGTTCTCCCCAAAGAAGCAGTTCATAGTCATGAGCATTGATTGGGATATTCGATGTAGTGAGGGGCTGATTTTGGCTGACACGTGGTTTCAACAGATTGCGAATATACTCCCAGGCAGCGTCCTTGTACCGGCAGGCGGCGGACATGGCCAGAACTCTTCTTGTCGGGTAAAAAAAACTTCCCGAACCACCGCCTGTAGTTGGGTAACCGGGAAAGGCGGCACGTTCCTGCCAGATCGCGTCTGCAACAGCGATTTCTTTCTGCCAGTCGACCATCTTACCTTCCAGCATTTGCTGTCCGTTCTTGATCCGCCGCCTAACCTCTTCCTCCGCCTCTACAGGGTCCTCAAAATCAACTTCTTCTGGAAAATTCTCCAGAAACTGAACCAGATCAAGAAATCCCTGGCTGTCAAAATGGCATTCCCCGGCCTCCCGGTCCATAAACCGGTCCAGTGAAAACCGGAGCAGATTGAAGAATGCGTCCCGCCTGGTCATATTATACCGTAAGATGGTGGAGCCCTCCGGCATCCCGGCCAGAACTTCCATGATATCTTCCATTGTCCAACTATACCGGCTCCCCACAACGCTTTCCCGCCCTATTAGTGTAAAAATAACAACATCCTGAAAGAGAATATAAAGGCCGCCGTCTGCCTCGGCGGCTTTTAGCGGCGCTTCCAAAACTCCGTCTCTGCCAAGCTCCGGGTCGCTTTCTATGTAGGGCCACAGGTCTTCCAAATACCCCCTTTGTGCCATCTGACGGTAGGGCATCCAGTATTCGTCCGCCGCCTCTGCGTAACTTCCCGGGCAAACATAATAGGAATCAGCAACGGCTACCTTTGGCCCGGTTTTTCCGAAATAGTGCATCTCCATAATATCCGGAACTTTCCCCAATACCAGTTCTGTTTGAAGGCGTTCCAGACCGCCCTCGTCCGAGTAATCGTGTATCTCGATCTGTATATCTGTGTGTTCATTATTGAAAAATTCTATAGATTTTTGAACCTCACTGGATACCGGATTCAATGCGGCATAAATCAAAACACCCTCGTCCTGTTCCGGGGGACGCTGGTTCTCCCCGCAGGCGGGGAGAACCAGAACGAATATCAAGCATAGAGTAAAAAGTATAAAATTATTTTGAGCTGGTTTCATACTTAATAGCGAACCCGTGTGGAAAAATCACGGCATCCATGACACTCAAATATAATGTAACGGATGCCATTCTCCCACTTAAACCCCATATCGGTCGTCACCGTACCGCAGTACGGGCACACCGGAGCCGCCGGCTTCCTGGGCTGGATCGTCTCCTCGCAGCAGGTCCCGTCATGGACATGCTCATCCGCGCCGTAGGCGGCGGCGGTCACGGCCATGAGGGAGAAGGCCATCACCAGGGTCAGAATCAGCGCTGCCAGTTTCTTTGTTTTCTTCATTTCGGTTGCCTCCCATAATAAAATTATTCCCGCAGACGGGGTCCCCGATATCTGCTTTCTGCGCTCCGCCCGGGCGTAGGGGCCGCGTCCTTGATGACCATATAATACCATATCCTGCTCCGCCTGTACAGAGCGTTTCCTGCAAATTGCGCACTTTTTTATCCAAATTTGCAGGGAGCGCCTAGTTTTTGAAAATTTTTTGTTGACGCGGGGGAAGAAATCCTTCATACTGGAGCTATCCTTTATTATACAGGAGGAACAAGTTATGCAGGAAGTATTGATCGGTGAGTACATGAAAAACCACCGGGAAGCACATGGCATGACCCAGTCGGAACTCTGCGCGGGCATCTGCGACCCCTCGACGCTGTCCCGGCTGGAGCGGGGCAGGCAGACCCCCGGCCGGGACACCATCTACGCGCTTCTGCACCGTCTGGGCCTGCCGGAGGACCGTGTTTTCGTGCTGGTAACCGAGCATGACGTGGAGATCAGGAAGCTGAAACAAGAGATTAAGGCCCATATGATCGAATTTGAAAAAGCGGACCAGGGGGACAGATCCCGGCTCCGGGAGCAAATCCTGCCGGAGCTGAAGCGGCTGGAAGACATCACGGCAGAGGACGACATGATTAACCGGCAGTGCATACTGTCCGCCCAGGTAACCCTGGGAACGCCGGACGGACCCTACCCCCCTGCCCAGCGGAGGCGTCTGCTGGAAAAGGCGATCCGGATGACAGTGCCCGGCTTTTCTCTGGATAAGGTGGAAAGCTTCCGGTACCGGCTGACGGAAATGACCCTTATCAACATGCTTGCCCGGACCCTCTCCATGGAGGGAAAAAGAGAAGAAGCAATCGACCTTTACAGACGACTGCTTCAACATATCGAAGAAAATGGACGGGACCTGGAGGATTTCCCCGGGCTGTTTTGCCTGATTGCCCATAATTACGCCATCAATCTGGGTCTGGCTGGCAGATATCCGGAAGCGCTTAAGCTGGCGGAGCAGGGACAGCAAGTTAGCGTTCGGTATGGAAGTTACCTTTTTCTGCCCGGCTTTTTAGCCACCCAGGCAGAATGCCAGTTCTTTCTGGGTGAACGGGAGAAAAGCGCTGACTTGTATACCAAGGCCGGGTATCTTCTTAAAATTATCGAAAACCAAAGAGACCTTGACGCTCTCCGCAAAGAAATGTATGAACACCTGAAAATGGATCTGCCATTTTAGTCAATTGTAGCATCTCCTTCATCGGTTCCCTCCAGAAGCAGGGGCATAACCGGCGGCTCCTCCGGCTCCGCAGGCTCCTCGATGACCGGCGGGTCCACGGGTATCGGCTCGTCCGCCGCCAGCGCCTGTCCGGGCAGCAGCGACAACCACAGAAGCAAGGAGAGCAGTAAAGAAATGCACTTTTTCAGTATAGCGGCGTCCCCTCTCTTTTTATGGGTACATTATACACCATTTCTTTTCGTTTGTACAGGGCGTTTCCTGCAAATTTCTCAGAATTTGCAGGAAACGCCTGATTTTTTCAATTTTATCAAAGGGGTCAGGGATGGTAACTGCCCGCCTTTC
>CAJTLR010000120.1 GCA_910577185.1 uncultured Acetatifactor sp. | reverse complement strand
ATGAAGCACATGGCCTTCCCTGGTTTGACCTTTATGAAAAAATACTGTAAAATATGCTCACACCCGAAAACATTTGACGGTGGAAATTGTATAACGGGTGAGCGCTTCTGCAGTGCAGGACAGAATAACGGGTTAGCGCTTCTACAGTGCAGAACAAAAAAAACGGCAGATAAATGCGCTCACGAGTATCATGACATGCGGCACGGAAACCATGTACACCGAGGAGACAATCTATGGACAGAAAGGCAATGGCAAGAGAAACGTTACAAATCCTGAACCAGGGATATTACGAACCGACAGCCAAAAAGGAATCCGGCCAGGGCTCCGAAAGACGACAGATTGTAATAAAAGAAGCCATGGAGCATTCCATTGGACACAGCACATTGATCTCCCCTGCGGATGGAGAAAAAATTCTTGAAAAATATCATGTGTGCACAGCTTGCGGCAAACCGGAGACTAAGGTTGAAAATATCTCTACCGTAGAGGCTGTCCGCAGATTGGCGGGAGAAGGAAAAACAGAGATCAGCGTATTGAACTTTGCAGGACAGAATTCGGTTTGTGAGGGGTTCTCTCCTCATCGCGCCTGAGGAGAGTTATTTATATTTGGGCTGGCCGCAGGTTTGGAGCATAGTTGTATTGAAAAAAGTTTGAGGTGGAAAAGGGCGGAGGGCTCTGATAAGATGAGGAAGACCAAAGCGGCGGAGAGGTTTCTCCGGCACATAGGGAGAAGAGGGGCCGCTGCCCTGAGACAGGATTGGATATAGAGAGGAGTTTGTTCTTATGATGACACCCAAGCAGTTTGCATAGCAGAGGCTATTGCAAATAAAAATCGAGGAGTACTGTGATAGCCTTTGCATATTCCGTGAAAGAAACGATCAGGGAGATGCAAAATGTGCTATTTTGAAAAAACTGAATACAGAATCCGCCCGGTGTCCGGGTATAAAATCCTGCGGGGCTGCCCCGGCTGCGGGGGCAGGAGCGTCTACGGCAGCACCGGGAACTTCCGCGTCAATGCCAACGGGAGACAGGTTGACGTATGGCTGATCTACCAGTGCGAAAAGTGCGGGCATACGTATAATCTTGCCATATATGAGAGGGTACGTCCGAAAGAGATTCCGGGGGAGGAATATCGCAGCTTCCTGGAGAATGACGGCCAGGCCGCCCTGCGGTGGGGCATTGACAAAGGCGTCTTTGCCAGGAACAGGGCGGAGATAGACTGGGAGGATATTTCCTATGAGGTGATTCCGGTGGACGGGGCGATTCCTGCGAAAGACCGAAGGTCGGGATGCCGGGGAGATGAGAACCAGGAATGCCAGAACCGGGAAATGGAATGCCAGGGGAACAGCGCTATAGATGGAAAGGCGGAAAGATGCCGCAAAAAGCTGCTGATTATCTTCAATCCCTATGAGCTGAAAATCAGGGCGGACAAAGTGGCAGCGGAAGTCTGCCATATCACCAGGAGCAAGGCCAGACAGTTGGCAAAAGAAGGGAAGATATCACTGCCCCGGAACTATATCGGGAGAAGGGCGGAGATAGAGATTGCGGAAAGCCCTTTGGAAACCTTGGACATCCGGGAAACCGAGAGAAACGGGAAAGCAGATTAAAATGGACGAATTAACGAAAATAAGATACGCATGAAGTGATTGGTTCGGTTGGATGCTCCTATTATAAAGATATGGAAAAAGTCGGCATTGTGTATTTCGTGGGAAGGGAATACAGAAATCATGGATATGCGGCGGAGGCGGCAAAGGCATATGTCCGGTATTTCCTGCAGCAGTATGAGCAGGACGAAATCATCGCGACCATCAGGGAAGACAATGTTCCATCCTGGAGGACTATAGAAAAAGCCGGATTTAGGCTGACAGAGAAAAAACTGTATCAGGATATTGACGATGAGACAGAGCAAATGTATCGGTTTTACAGTTATAGATAATAAGGCGGAATTTCATCCGCATCACCGTAAATAATTCACCGATAAAATGGCTATCCCCAGAACGGTGAGCACAACGCCTGTGGCCCGGTTCAGGGTCGCCGCGCTGGCCTTGTTGGCGAACTTGGCGGCAATCCTGGCCCACAGCAGCGTGGACGCCACGCAGAAGACCAGGCACCCTATATCGGGCATGCCGCCGATGGCGAAGTGGCTGGCCGCTCCCGTGAAAGCGGTGAATGCCATGATGAACACGCTGGTTCCCACAGCCGTCTTCAATTCGTAGCCCAGTACGCTGGTCAGCAGCAGAAGCATCATCATGCCGCCGCCCGCGCCTACGAAACCGCAGATGAAGCCTACGATGGTGCCGCTGACTGCGGACTGGAGGATGCGTTTCCTGGCGCTGACCGAGGCCATGGATTCCTTTGTGGTCATGACCGGCTTTACGATGAACTTGATGCCCAGCAGCAGCGTCATGAACATGGAGAAGCTCCCCATGGTGGTATTGGGCACCACACTCGCCACAAAGCTGCCCACCAGCGTGAAAACCAGGACAGCCCCCATCATGACCACGCCGCCTCGGATGTCCAGGTTCTTGTTCTTGCCATAAGTGTACGCGCTGACCGCGCTTGCCAGGACATCGCTGGCCAGGGCGATGCCCACGGCTTCATAGGCCGGAAGGCCCAGGAAGGTGATCAGCATGGGACTGATAACGGCGGCAGCGCTCATGCCCGCGAAGCCGGTGCCAAGACCGGCGCCTATTCCAGCGATAAAACAGATCAGAAATTTAAACATAGCAAGTCTCCTGTTCCAGTTCTGCGGATTCCCGTGCCGCTATCTTACCGAATATCTCCAGTCAGCACAGGCGTCATTGAGATAAAAGGGAATGGATGTTTCCCAAAATACGCTCATTATATTGCTTCATGACATGGATTTCGCTCTGGGAAAAGCCGTCCAGCAGGGCCGCGGCGAAAGCTTCCTGAGCGGCTTTTCCGTCACGGATGATGTCCCCGGCGCTTTGGCAGAGCTTCAGGTGCGCCGTCTTCCGGTTGCCGTCCGCGTATTCTTTCCGGAGATATCCTTTTTCCTCCAGGAGCTTTACGGCGGCAGATACCTGGGATTTGGATAGATACCGGATTTCGATGATGTCAGTGGCTGTGTCAAAACAGGGATTGTTGGCCAGGAAGAGGAGGATGTCCAATTCTATCCGGGCCATTCCATGCTTTGCGCAGACCCCGCCTACAAATTTTCCATAAAGCGTTTTGACTGCGTTCTGATGTTCCCATGGATTCAGCGGTATCATTTTGCCCAGGCTCCCTTTTGTTCTTTTTAGAACTATTTTAATACAGAAATGCCATTTGTCAAATAAAATATTTATAAAGAGGAACCTGTGGACCGATACTTGCACAGAAGCGTGAAATGAGGTAGAGTATAAATGCGGAGAAATGAATGGGTTGAAAGGAATGAGGAGGACAGAGCGATGCTGAAAATCATATTTGGAGATGTGGAAAACGCGGTTTATCATCCCCCCACATATTTTGACAATCGGTACGAAGACGAGTGGATCACTGCTCCCTTGTCGGTGGCCATGATCAAGGATATCGACAAATCAGATGTCGTCAGCACACATTTGATACAAAGTCCGGTGCTGGGCCCCATATCCACAAAGGAAATCTCCGGTGGCGTCAAGACATTGATTCTGATGGCGTTTGACCAGAGCGGCAGGATTTTTAATGCATCCGCCTGCGGAGACAATTGCGTGAAATGGATTGTGGAAATCAGCAGGGAGAAGGACTTGACCATTAATCTCCACCATGTGATGGATTTCAGCTCCGTACAGATGTTCGAAGCCGTAATGCTGAATACCGGCGCAGTCGTCCACAGTTAAGGGGAGTATCTGGAAGAAGCAATCAGAATAAAGGAGCGCTGATGGATGAAAGGGAAATATCATATTGTCATACAAAATAATAAACTCCGCTATGAATTGGACATTCGGAGAAATATTACCATCATTCGGGGGGACAGTGCCACGGGTAAGACGAAGCTGATTCAGCTTTTGGAGCAGGCGGCCGCTCTTGGGGAGAGTTCGGGCGTGGATGTCTTTTGTGAGCGTCCGTGCAGGACGCTGGGCGGAAAGGACTGGAATCTTGTTCTGCCCAATATCCATGGGCAGATTCTCTTTCTGGATGAGGAAAACCGATTCGTGAAGTCTCAGGAATTTGCCGCTGCGGTGAAAGGTTCAGATAATTATTTTGTGATTGTCACAAGAGAGAATCTGCCGAATCTGCCCTATTCGGTGGAAGAGATTTACGGCATTCATGCTTCTGGCCGGTACCATGATTTGAAAAGAACCTATAACGAATTGTACCATATTTACAGCCCGGAAGCGCTTTCCGGCAAAGTGGAGCCGGAGGTTGTGGTGGTGGAGGACTCAAATGCTGGCTAACAAGAGCAGGCTGAACAAAGCTTATTTACATGAGAAAATGAAACAGGCTATTTTGGATGTGATAGATGGCGTAAGTCTGCATAGATAAGAAAACAAGGGATGCTTCTGGTTCCAGGGGCAGGAATGAAGAGGAAATATGATTGTATATCGAAGCTTAAAGGAAGAAGAAATATGCAGGGAACTGTTCGCCGGATTCATCCGCCATCAGGTCGTGACGAAGTGCTGGCGGCGGGAGGAGGGCGAGTGGGTGATCAGGGATGCACCATTTGTTGACGACTGGACGGAAGAAGAGTATCAGATATTAGTCAAGTGCCTGAAGAATACCGCGTCCACAGGGGGCTTTGTGTTCGCGGCTTTCTGCGACGGCACCCTGAAAGGCTTTGCCTCGGTGGAGCCCGCGCTGTTCGGCGGAGAGCAGGGATACCTGGATCTGTCCTGTATCCATGTGTCGGAGGACGCGCGGGGGAAAGGAATCGGAAAGGCCCTTTTCCTGGCTGCAGAGGACTGGGCCAGGGCCCGCGGCGGGCGGAAGCTTTACATATCCGCCCATTCCGCCGTGGAGAGCCAGGCTTTCTACAAGGCCATGGGCTGCGTGGAAGCGGAGAAGTACCATCAGGGGCATGTGGAGGCGGAACCCTATGACTGCCAGCTGGAGTGTGAGCTGTGACGCTCTATTCTATCAACCCATGCCTTTTCAGCCTGGAGCGGATGTCGTCCGGGGTACTGCCGTGTATCCTGGCGATTTAAAAAGGGTACAACCTGTATGTACGGCTGGGGGAATATATGCACAACCACCTTCTTTTCCTGCATGACCCCATGGTGCCCGCTACCAACAATGAAGCGGAAAGGCTTCTGAGGGGATATAAGAGGAAACAGCAGCAGGCCGTGTCATTCCGGAGCTTCGAGAGCATCGAGGATCTCTGTGGGTGCATGAGCATGCTTGTTATGATGCGCCAGGGTTTTTTAGACAGGGCGGTGGGCTATCTGAAGGAAGCCGGAATGGAAGTAGAAGTTTTTGAAGGCGTTGAGCCGGATCCTTCCGTTGAGACAGTTATGAAGGGTGCGGAAGCGATGCGCGCTTTTGAGCCTGACTGGATTGTGTCCATGGGCGGCGGTTCCCCGATTGACGCGGCAAAGGCCATGTGGGCGTTCTATGAGTATCCGGAAACTACATTTGAAGATCTGTGCATCCCCTTCAACTTCCCCGAGCTGAGACAGAAGGCGAAATTCGCGGCGATTCCTTCCACCTCAGGAACGGCCACGGAAGTGACCGCATTTTCCGTTATCACCAACTATCAGACCGGCGTGAAA
>CAJTLR010000119.1 GCA_910577185.1 uncultured Acetatifactor sp. | reverse complement strand
ACCAACAGCCGTTTTTGTCACTGGACACATGCGGCGACAGCCGCAAAGCGAGGAAAGCCGGAGGCTTTTCGAGCGTGCCCGGAGAAGTATATCCGGGGCGGCGGGAGGGGAGCCATGACACATAAGGGAACTGTATATCTGGGGACACCACGTCTTATATTACGACGATTTCAAAAAGAAGATCTTGAACAGATTTTTTATAATTGCTGGAATGATAAAGAAGTCTGGAAATGGACGAATTATGCGCCTATGAACTGTATTGCGGATGTGATGACAAATGCGAATATGTTCACGGACAACTGGCTGAACGCCTATGAAAAGATTGACCGTTATAGCTGGGCAGTTCAGCTGAAGGAAACCGGTGAAGTGATTGGGCGATATGGTGGAATGCATCCGGATGATGAACTGTGCCAGGTGGAACTGGTATGCGAAATCGGGCAGAGATGGTGGAATCAGGGCCTTATGACAGAAGCCACCAAAAGAGTCATCAAATTTTTCTTTCAGGAAGTCGGAATGAATCGAATCTATGCATCACACGCAGGCGAAAATCCGGCCTCCGGGAAAATGCAGGAAAAAGCCGGCATGAAGTGGGAAGGCACATTGCGTCAAGGACTTAAATGCAATGATGGAATCTTTGACAAGGTAATGTATGCAATACTTGCGGAAGATTTTTTCAGGGAAAGTTCGGGTTTGCGTAGTTAGACAGAGAGGCCTGTTACTTTGCTTATTAGGAGCTGAAAGAGTCATAGATAATGTTATGATTTTAGGATTATGCGATATGGAATTAATGCGATATGGAATTAGCAAAAAAATATTGAGTACAAAACATAAATTTGGATATGGAAAAGAAAAAGGATGTTGGTAACTTTATAAAGCACGGTTGAAATTGCAGGAATAATCATTCTGTGATGTCGCTGTTTATTGCGGATGAAAATCAGAGGAAAATAGCATATGTTCTATTTTTTGAAACCATTGCCCGAGGGTAAAATCGATACAGCCGAATGGAAGCCGGTTATTAGAAATCAATGGTTTAGAAATTATTTTATGTATTTTGTTTATTGCTTACAGGCTGTGCTTGTAGTGCTGTCAGCTATATATGGTATTTGGAAATTCTCAAATATTTTGCTAAGATCTGTTCTGTTTATCAGTACATTTCTGATTCATGAATTGCTCCATGTGGTTGTTATATATAAGGCCGGCGATATCAGTCTTACACATTCCGGTATATTTTTCTGGATTACAAGCGGAGCAGTCTTAAGGAAATGGCGTTTTTTTCTGTTTATGTCTTTGCCTTTTATTGCTTTGACTCTTGTCCCTGCCGCTTTGTGCTGCCTTGTAACAGAAAGCATGAGGGATATTATGGGATATATAGCCTGGGTGAATGCAATCATTGCTGGTTCCGATATAATTAATTCAGTGCTGATTGCAATAAAACCAGGGAATTCTGTGTTTTACCGAGGTTATTACAAGAGCTGAAAGACGTAACATTAAAAATAAAATGGCAGAACTGGATTGAGACCGTGACTTTGCCAATTTATGAAGGCAATCGGAATTTGACGGAAGGATATTTGTGATGAAAGATATCATTACTGCATGTGTTCTTTTTTTCATATCGGCAGGATTGTTTGTAATAAGTTTTCGTTCTTTTCACGAAAAAGGTTTTTTATTCCATAACGCCTACATCTATGCTTCAAAGCAGGAACGGGAGCGTATGATTAAGAAACCATACTATCGTCAGTCTGCTATTGTATTTTTGTTGCTGGGAACCGTTTTTGCATTAAACGGAACGGCAATTCTGCTGGGCACTGACTGGTTGTTCTGGCTGGTGGGAATCACCATAGCCGCAACCATTGTTTATGCGGTAATTTCAAGTATAGTGATGGAAAGACGATAGATAATCCGGTTTGAAGCTGAAAGCATGATGATTCTTCTGGGAAATAGGTATCTTATGGTTTCGTTTGGAGCGGAATCTGCTGCATTGGGATGAATGGGAAAGGAGACAGGTGAATGACATGAATTTAAAGGAGACAGATATTTATCTGGCAGTTTTAAGCCGGGAGGACTGCAAAAAACTATGGAATGATTTCGAATATGATTTTGACAATCCCACGGAAGAACTGAACTTAGGCCTTTCTGATGAAAAGGCGACTGGATGGTTTGAAGAAATACAGGAGCTGCAGGGGAACAGACACATTCGGCTGGGTGTTTTTAAAAATGACGGAACGGTGATGGGAGATGTGGCTCTGCAGGATATAGACAGAGTGAACCGGAAATGCAGCGTGGGCCTGGGAATGTCTAAAATAGAATACCGGGGGAAAGGCTATGGCAGTCAGGCGGTAATGCTGATGCTGAATTACGGCTTCAGATATCTGGGTATGGAAAGAATAACGGCGAATACTCTGGATGTCAACATAAAAGCCCAGAGGCTTTTGGACAAATGCGGATTTGTCCTGGAAGGCAGGGAAAGGAAGTCTGTTTATTTTAATTCCGAAATGCATGACAGGGTGAATTATGCCATTTTAAAAGAAGAGTTTCTGGCATTGGGATATGAAAAATTTTAGATAAAGATGAAAAGATACCCCGGGCGGGAAGAATATCCTGCCGCCGGTTTGAAAAACAAATCTTCCCATATGGGATAAAATGGGGAAAAGAGGTGCCTTAAATGATTTATACAGTAAAAATCGAACAAACGTTCCACTATCCGAACCGGATGAAATACATTTCCGGGACAGATTCGTTTGTGGAAAAGCCTGTAAAAAGTATTTTTTATGAAAGAAATGTCCGTCAGCCCTATGGCTGGATCCGGGAATCAGGGACACCCCCCTGTGCCCATCTGGACGTCATTGTTATGACAGAGAAGGAATATGCGCTTGGAGAGGAAGACCGGGTTAAAATCATCGGCGTTTTCAGGCGCAGGGACGGGGACCATAAGCTTGTGGGCGTAACGGAAGACAGGGATATTAACGATTTTTCCGAATTGACAGAATCGGAGAAAGAAGACATGCGCCGTCTTTACCCCAGGGCGGATGCAGGGGAAGGGTGGTTCGGACGTGAGTGTGCGGAAGAGATTCTGAGGGAGTTTTTTGCAGGAAAACAAGTATGGCATAATGGCTGAAATGCAGCCGGAAAGGAAATTCAAATGCTAGAGTATCGGTATGACACGCAGCTGCTGATTGAGGGAAAAGACCTGGACGAGGATGGGATCAACGCGTATTTTACGGAAAATTTTCAGGGAGACTGTCTGCTGGCAGTGGGAGACGAGGAACTGATCAAAATCCATTTCCATACCAATGAACCGTGGAAGGTTCTGGAGTATTGTTCCACACTGGGGGAAATATATGATATTGTAGTGGAGGACATGGACAGACAGGCCCGGGGGCTGAAAGGGTAGCGGAAGTAAACGAATCAGGATCAAAAGGAATCAGGGAATCTTATGAAAATACGATGTGTGTGGGAGCACCATGGGCAGGACAGCCTCCTTTATTCGGAAAATTATGCCGGTGCATTCACAAGGGGAAAATCCCGGGCAGAGGCCCTGGACAAAATGGCGGGGGAGATTGCTTCTTACCTGGAGTGGAAGGGATATCCCGGGGAAAAAGAGATGGAAGCGGAGATTGTCCAGGAGAAAGATTCGGATTTAAATATCGGCGATGCCGATTCCGATGTGCTGTTTGATTCGGAAAAAGGTGTGTGCAGCCGGGAAGAATATGAGGCGTTAAAGGCTCTTGCACTGAAATCAGCCGGGGACTTTCTGGCATTGTACACGGCGGTCCCGGACAAAGGGAAAAGCGTCCTGCGTCCCAGGCAGACCTTTTACGGCCGGATTCCCCGGACTGCCCTGGAAATGTATGAGCATACCAAAAATGTGAATGAATATTATTTCAGTGAAATCGGCGTGGCGGCAGACAATGAGGGAACCATACTGGAATGCAGGGAGAGGGGATTTGCCTTGTTGGAGCAGCAGCCGGATTTCCTGGAAAATAAGGTTTTCCAGGGGAGCTATGGGGAAGAATGGTCCCTGAAAAAGCTGCTGCGCCGGTTTATCTGGCACGACAGGATTCACGCCAGGGCCATGTACCGGATGGCAGTGAAAACCTTTGGCCCGGATGCCGTGCCTGATATATTCCGGTTTTGTACGGCTGGGAAATGACAGTGGCATGTGCGTGAGAGAATAAAACAGGAGAAAAGAAATGTTAAACGAAGCCGGTTTTGACTTATGGGCAGACGGATATGAAGAGAGTGTGGATGTATCGGATGAAAACAACAGTTATCCGTTTGCCGGATATAAAAAGATATTAAACCGTATCTGCGGGATTGTGGCACAGAAAAAGGAAGGTGTGGTCCTGGATATCGGTTTTGGCACAGGGGTCCTGGCTGCAAAACTGTATGAGTTGGGATTTGAGGTATGGGGGCAGGATTTTTCCGAAAAAATGATAGAACACGCCAGGGCAAAGATGCCGGGGGCACATTTGTTTCAGGGAGATTTTTCAAAGGGCCTGGCAGAACCCCTTCTGCACAACACTTATGATTTTATAATAGCCACCTATTCCCTGCATCATCTGCAGGATGAAGAGAAAATAAATCTGATCGGCACGCTGCGGAAGCTTCTTTCCCCTCAGGGAAAGATTCTGATAGGGGACGTGGCTTTCGAGACTGTGGAAAACAGGGAAGAATGCCGGATAGACAGCGGTGACGAATGGGATGAGGAAGAAATCTATTTTGTGTGGGAGGAAATTGCAGGTACATTTCCGGATATGAAATTTGAAAAGGTATCTGACTGCTCCGGGATACTGAGTCTGGGGTACTGAGCGGACAAGGAAGGCGGCCGGGGCAGGAACATATCAAATATTCCCGGTCCAAACCCGGACAAGGGGAGATGGGCGGGCAGATGAACCGGACAAGGGGGTATATCATGAAAATAAGAGAAGCGCAGGAACTTTACAGAGAGCAGATCAGGGCATACAGGGCTCAGAAAAACCAGGTTTCCAGCCAGCTGCAAAATCTCAGGTCACGGATGGAAAACATACCGGGCGGAAAAGAAAAGTACGGGTCGGAGGCGGCCACCCTGGAGCTGACCCTGGAAGCACTGGACGAGAAACAGGAAGAATACCAGGATTACCTCAGTGAACTGACGGAGCAGTACTGCGGGTACTGGAATGCGATGGTGGCTGACCAGCAGGCAGATGCGGCAGAGGAATATGCGGCCGATATGGGAAAAATGATGGAGGTGGCCCGGCGTCTTATGAAAGGGGCCATTGTGCCGGCTTCGGATGAGAAGAAGCTGATGGAATTCAGTTTTGAAATGTACCAGACCGCGAAAAGTATCGGGGGCATGGCGCGCCAGGAAAAGAGAGAAAAATATGATTCTCTCTGGGGAGAGGAAGAGGAAAAGGAATATGAGGATCCTCAGGAGGCTGCCGGGAACAGGGAAGCCGCCGGGGAGGCGCCGGAAATCGTGGATCCGGGGACTGTTGAAAATTTTTGAGAAATTCTAGGAGAAAACTGTTGACAAGTACGGGATTATAAGTTAAAATGTAGTTCGTTGGCTTGATTGTGTCAAGGACGTGTGTCCGTAGCTCAGCTGGATAGAGCAACGGCCTTCTAAGCCGTGGGTCGGGGGTTCGAATCCCTTCGGGCACGTTAGGGATGGAGATTCTGCCGGTAATAGGGGCAGCGGCTCCGGATCATCATATGGTGGGTATAGCGCAGTTGGTTAGCGCGCCAGATTGTGGCTCTGGAGGCCAAGGGTTCGAA
>CAJTLR010000118.1 GCA_910577185.1 uncultured Acetatifactor sp. | reverse complement strand
ATATCCAATTGCAAGGGATTGCTGGTACATATCGTTTGTTGTACACCACACATTTCCATTCTCCACAGCCTTGAAATCCGCAAGCAGTTCACATTTATCAAGCAACTCCTCTACATTGGAAACGCCTCCATCAATAGAGCTGTTATAAATCAGAAAATCCGCATCTTTCGCACTGGCATAAAATTCTTCTACCTGTATATTCATGGTAGAACGCTTCGTTTCAGGATCGCCTAAATTTTGAAAGATATAATTGCCACCTGCAAGTTCTATCATCTTCGGAACATAATCAGAAGATTGGCGTACCTGTACCATACCATTGGAAGTAATGAAAAAGAAGGCTACTGTTTTATCTGTTCTCTCAGATGCACTTACTCTCTCAAGAATTGCTGTCTGATCCATAAATATCCTTTCTGCCTCCTCTTCCTTTCCAAGCAGCGCCCCATAAAATTTCACCCATTCTACCCTGCCAAGCGGATGTGACTCATAACTGGAATAGTCTATCATAACAGGGATTCCAAAGTTTTCCAGATTTTCCACTACTTCAGGCGAATGCGAAATCATCATATTTTCTATGGCAAGCGCACAATGATTTGAAACAAGCAATTCATAATCCGGCTTGCTGTATTTACCCGCATAAAGGATATTACCCTTTTGCATTTCCTCTCTGGCTGCTTCAATAAACCAGCCATCTTCCTTTTGCCCTGAAAAAGTAATAGAATTTAATCCATCCAATTCACTGAAAATATCCATCGCCGAAGATGCCACAAGATAGATGTCTTTCATCGGACGCCTAAGCACCACAATTTCTTTATCTAAAGTTTGCGGTACATCCCCATTTTCCGGTACAATCAAAAACTGCGTGCCATCCATTGTTATCGTAAGCAGGGTATAACCACCCTCATAATAATCAACTTTAAAATTTTCCGCATACTGTAACTCTAAGCTTCTCTCATAAACCAGTTCTTCTCCTGAATCCAGATCTGATATATCCAAATCCAACTCTGATTCTTCCCCTATATCTGCCATTACGTCAGAATCGGGAGAAGGACTGCCACAGCCATACAGCCATAGCAGCCCCACAAGAAGCAAAACATATGCCTTTTTTCTTCCTCTCATCTTATTCCCCATTTTTTTCTTATTCTTTGACCGCTGTATCTAAATGGAAAGTGAGTGTATATTCTATTTCATGAGGTTTACTCATCGCCACAGTGTCGCCGATAATATCCATTGGTTCATCAAATATAAGAACAGGAATCTCAAATATAGAATCGCCTTCCGTATTTACCGGCAGATATTTTTCTCCATTCACTATCATATAATCATAATTAGGGCTGTTCCACTGTACGGTTGCCATCGCTTTTCCGCCTGCCACGGTTACCGATACGGGAGACAAAATTTCTGCCTTTCCGCTTCCGCCTGCAAAGGTAATTCCCATGCTATATGTACCATCTTCCAAAGATACTTCATCATTCTCAAGCGGAACCGGATTGGAGACGCTGACCTTATGATCGTACCATTTTCCCTTTGTCCCAATAAGCGCCAGATCAAATTCGGTCTCCAGCATGGGAACAGGCACATCAAAACCATAAACTTCTTCTGTCATACCGTCACTGTATGTGACTGTATCTTCTGTCGGTAAAAGCAGCTCTGTGCCTTCTTCCGATGCATCTTCAGCCAGTCCGGGATAAAGATTTAAAATCTTTTTTGAACCAAGGGTAATATGTATTGTCATTTCCCCGTTCTCTACTGTCAGCGTTCCCTTGCCCTCGCAGGTTTCATTGACACGAAACATACTGCTGTCTGTCGTAAACTCTGCTGTATAAATCCCATCTGCCAACTCTGCTGTATCCTGATTCTGCTTATCTGTTTCATCACTTTCAGGTTCTTCCTCCGTTGGTTCTTCAGGCAATGTTTCCGTTACAATTTCTGATGATTCCTCTGTATCCTCTTCTACAGTAACATCTACCGCAGAATCTGATTCCTGCGCATTATTGTTATTTCCACAACCCCCAGACAACGTGACAGAGAGAAGCGCAATAGCAATTATTATATTCTTCTTCATGCTTCTCACCTGCCTGTTAATCTTTCATTACATCTGCCGTATGTTCTACATAAAGCTGCTGGATTGCCCCAATAGAACCAAGACCTTCAATCTGCACGTCCACGCTTTCAAAATATCCTGAAGCTTTGAACATGCTAATCCATGAATCCTCATCTTCTCCTGCCATGTCATTATTGGCATGGTCTCCTGCCACAACCATTAGTGGACGAAGGATTACCTTTGTATAGCCCGCCTGCTTCACAGCATCTATCACCGCTTCACAGGATGTTTCTTCCGGTTCCCCTTCCACTGTTCCGATAAATGCATTGACACAGCCGATGTCTGTCATTTGAGTCTGCATCTGGCTGTAGCTTACCTTTGCGGCATGAGAAGTGCCATGTCCCAGAAATACAAATGCCGTTCCGTCCTCCTGCGCTTCTGCCATGCTCCCATAACCTGCGTCCGCCACAGCTTCCGCAAGGATTGCTTCCGCTACCGCCGCCTTGTCCTCATTGACAACCGATGCATCCTTGCCGACCTCGCCGAGAAGCGGTTCTGCAACCTTTACTGTTTCAAACTGATCTTTGTATGATTCGACTGTTTCCATCAATTCATCATACTCCGCCCCATGCATCAGATGGGTAGGCTGTATTACCAAATTCTTTACCCCATTTGCCACTGCGCGTTCCAATGCCTGATCCATATTGTCAATGAACTCTCCGTCTCTCGCCTGCACATGGTTAATAATAATCTGTGCCGTAAAAGCCCTTCTTACAGACCAGTCAGGATTTGCCGCCTGTATTGCATCCTCTATGCCTTTGATATCTGCAACACGGCTGTTATTAAAAGATGTTCCGAAGCTGACTACCAGAATTTCCTTTTCTCCGATATCGTCCTGATTTCTCGGATTGTCTTTGGAAGCGTCGCCTGTATCCCTGCCAAAATAATCAGGATCGGCTTCTTCCCCTTCCACCAGTTCTTTCTGGGCATCCGTCAGCGCATCCCATGCCGCTTTTGCCTGAGCGCACTGTGCATCAGTGTCTTCTGTTCTCTTTTGTACATAGATTGCATCAATCAATGCTGCAACTTCATCTGCCGCTGCCTGATCAGAAACAACGTCATCCCCTGTCTCCGATTCTGCACTCTTTGTATCTCCCTCCTCTGACTGTACGGTATTTTCCGCCGATGCCGGGGCATCTTTTGAACAGCCTGCCAGCACCAGTGAGCAGGTCATAACACCAGTTAATAAAATAGCTACTAATTTCTTTTTCATTTTCTCCTCGCTTCCTTCCCTGTCGCTCTACAGGGATATTATTTTATTGTATATAAAAAATCCTCCACCATAATAACTACGGTAAAGGATTCATACACAAAATAAGCCTGCCAAATGCACTAAAATAAACAATCTTCCATCGTGCTTTCTGCAAGTTCAAAACGTACAACCAGTTACTCGTGGTTTGAAACAAATGTTTCTGTACAGCATTCAGGCAGGTCTCCCGGCTTATAGATCATCACATCAGCCGTCTTCCCAGGAAAGGATTTATTTAATTCCCAGTGACATATCGGCTTCTACTCCCTAATTACGGTGACGAGTTCGTACAGGATTTGCACCTGTTTCCCTTTTCACCAAAACCAATGCTCATTTCCCACATTGTTCTGACACCTGTATACTATTTATTCAATTGTACAAAGTATAACACATTTTTTCCTAATGTCAATAACTGCAAATCAAATTTTTGTTACCAAAAACTTGTTAAAACAATCCGAAAATTCGTCCATATCCATAAGTCAACTGCATATCGGTCATGACTGGCACTCGTTTCCATGCCAAGCTGCCTTCTGCCATTCTGCCTGAACAATTAAGATTGCTACAGTCAACGCAAATGCCTCTACACCTGACCTTATCATCCTGCGTAAGTTCTGCAATAAATGCAACACTCTTTTTCGGCAGCATACAAAAAGATGAATTACAGGTAATCAGCGGCGTAAGCGTTTTTAACAGCTCTGGCAGCATCTCCAAAGGAAAATTTTCCTCACTTCCAAGAAAATGATATTTTGCAACATGCCAATCCGTATTTTTCTGAATATAGCAGTTATAAGCGGCATATCCCTGCAATAGAAGTTCGCCTGCCAGTACCTCAATCATATAGCTATGTGACAACATTTCTCTTTCGCTATATCTTTCCTGCAAACAATCTATACCATTACCTAAAGACATAACAACTTGTTCATATATCACGCTGCACGATTCACTTTGATGCTTATTTTCACTGGAATATACGCTTTTCTCCCAAATGGCTTCTTCACGCATCAATGGCAGCATTTCTTCAGCCACTGCTTGAAATTCACGTGCTTGTGTTTCATCGTAATGGAATTTTTTGCGTACTTTCTCTAAAAAAACCGGAGATAAAAATTTATCCAATACTTCTGAAAAAAACGCTGCCATTTGATCCCCTCCTATTTTTTCGTAATTATTTTAAATCTAAATGAAACCCTACGGACACAATAAACATAATATTTGAATTATATCATAACCGAACAAATTTTGTATGCCTTTTAAGAAATATTCCCTTCTGATTATTTTTTCTGTGTTTTATGGTCTTTACCCTGACTAAAAACAAGTTTTTCTTTGCTACCTCGCCCCTTTATCCTTCTGCCTTGCCTGATGCTCTCGTCTGCTTTCCCTTTCTTTTACCTCGTGCTGTTTCTGTCTAAGCCGTTCTTTTATGCTCATGATATCGTTCACTTTTTCTCCGTAAATTTTGTCATACTCCGCGCGAGCTGCCTGATATTCAAGATTCTCACTCTTTGCCGCATTCAGTTCCTTATTGAATGCCTGAACAGAGTCAAAGTTATATTCTTTCACGATGGATGAAAGCCGCTTTTTCATGTTGGTAATCTGGTTGTCGATACTGTCAATCTCCTGCTGTAATTCCTTCCGTCTGCCGCCCTTGAAGATACCCGTACATTCGGATAATTCCTTTTTCAGCTTATCACGCTTTTTCTCACGCTCAAAAATTGCTTTATTCTGCTCTTTGAGCTTACTGTCAATCTCTTTCAGACGGGGATATTTACTTGCGAGTATGGAAGGTTTTGGTTGAGGCGGTCTTTCTGTTTCCAACCTATTTGTTTCGGCAGGAACAGATTTTTGTTCTGCTTTTATCTGTTCGATTATAGATTTTTTGACTGCGACAGTATTTTTCTGCTGTGACTGTTCTGCTTTATTCTGCATATCCGTTTCTTGACGCAGATTAACAGAAAATGGTATCTTTTTCTTTTCCTGCTGATTCGCCGAACCAGCTTTTACATGGGCATGACTTTCCATTTCTTTTGGTATTTCCTTTATGGCATCAACAGCTTTATCAATAACTTTTTCCGCTATATCCATTACCTTTTGCATAGCTTTTATAATCAAACACTCTAATAATAAAATCGCCGCCCTGACAATAGCCCTGAACAGCTCCGGCTTGTTACCGTTCTGCTCCACAGATTCCTTTACCTTTTCCGTGATTTCTGTCTTTTTCAGTTCCACAACCTCCGTTTCGGATACGCCGCTTACAATAGCGCGGTCAACAGCCCTGTTCCATTCCATGCGGATTTCATTGTCTGCTTTTATCGCCTCCGCTTTGGGATTATTTTTACCGACTTTCTTTGTGGCAAGGTACGGACCGTTTTTATCAAATATGCTGAGCCTGTCCTTATCGTCAATCACCATCTGGTTGATCAGATCCGTATAAAATACTTTCGCCTCGTCCAGAAAGGATTCCTGCTTGAAACGGCTGTCCTTTATGGTAAAAATCTTACGCTCGTACACTTCGCCTTTTTTGATGATTTTACAGCCTTTGCGGATATTCCCGTCACTGTCAAGTATCTCCTTCTTTGTCCGCACATGACGCCCCTGCTCGTCATAGAACATATTGCGGGTGGCAGTCTTTTCTTCCGGCTGGTCTAACCGCTTCCTCTCCGCAAATATCATATGGATATGCAGGTTTGTTTTCCGTTTATTGTGGTGGAGCGCGGCAAAACATTCCACACCGTACTTTTCCTTAAACTCATCAACCATTTTTTTCAGCAGATAATCATGGTCATAGCTGATAAAACTCTCCGGCAGGGCAATCATCAGCTCTCTTGCCTCAATACATTTTCCATTCGTCCCGCTTTTTTCAAATTCTTCCTGATTGCACTTGGCAAGTTCCCGCCAGAATGCCCTGTCCGGTTCTGTTGTATAGACTTCATACAGATGCTCCTGTTTGGCGTGGCTTGAAATATAAGTGATGCGCCCCGATAAGTCATGCAGTTTTGCCATTTCTATAAATGAATTTCTCCTCATATGCGATTTTCCTTTCTTTTGGCAGATACTCTGCCGCCGCAGATTTTTGTGAGCAGTCATTATCAGACGTCTGTCTGCGAACCGATATCCGGATACGGGCAGTTTACGGCTGTCGCTTTCTGACAGCCGCATAGGGGCTTCGTTTTATGAAGTCCCTATGACGATGCTGCACAT
>CAJTLR010000117.1 GCA_910577185.1 uncultured Acetatifactor sp. | reverse complement strand
TATACTCTGAATATTATAATCATCTTTGAAATTGTTCTTTTTTAAATACAAATCAAATGATATTCTTGAAAAATCGTAACTAATGCAGTATAATGGTCATATAATTTAGAAGAAAAAATAAAGTTTAAAATTTTTGGTATATTTTTTTATGATTTTTCACCGCATAACGCCGGTTAGTAAGTAAATAATCTTTCTTCTTGTTCTATTTTGTCACTATATTTTTATTAAATAAGAATATTTCTGTCTGTATTTCCTTTATTTCACTCATTTGCAGGAATTGTGTATCCACTGAAAATAATGCAATAAATATGGTGCATTGCAAAATGCCACTTAGGAACGTGCTCTGTATTGTTAGTTTGAATATTCCCGTTCATGTTCCTCCTTTGGGACAATCGAGCAGGGGAAATGACCCACTCCACTACTCGCCGTGCGCCATCTGGCGGCATATTTCCCCTGCATGGGGCTGCGCATAAAAAAGACGCATGGTTTACCATTTGCTGTTCCATGCGCCATGTGAAGATATTTCTAAAACTGTTGTCAAGAAAGAATGTGAGATTTTTTGATTTTTATGAGGACAAATGATTCTGGACAAGTGCACTATGCTCATGTTAGTATAGGAAAAACGATAGGACGGTATTGGTAATATGCCCAAAATCATGATAATCGAGGATGATCCGGCTATTCGGGAGGAATTGACGCTGCTCCTGGAAAATGAAGGATATATGCCTCTGACAATTACGGATTTTACAGATGTACCGGGTCAGGCAGCACGGGAACACCCGGACCTGATTCTTTTGGATATCGGACTTCCGGGTAAGGACGGCTTCTCCCTGTGCGCGGCGCTGCGGAAAACCATTTCCGTGCCGGTGATTTTTGTGACCAGCCGGGACGCTGGCGTGGACGAGGTGCGGGCGTTGAGTCTGGGCGGGGATGATTACATCACGAAACCATACAGTGTCCCCGTCCTTCTGGCCCGGATCAGGGCCGTCCTGCGCCGGACCGGAGGCGGACCGGAACCGGCAGACGTTCTGGAGGCTGGTGGACTGCGCCTGAGCCTGACAAAAGGAGTTGCATCGGCTAACGGAAACACTGCGGAGCTGACCCGAAATGAGCTGCAAATATTAGCCTGTCTGATGATTCGCGCAGGGCAGATTGTTTCCAGGGGCGATCTGATCGATACGCTATGGGACAATCAGATTTACATTGACGACAACACCCTCAGCGTCAACATGACCAGGCTTCGCGGAAAGCTGGCGGCACTCGGTCTGCCTGACGCTGTCAAAACCCGCCGGGGAATGGGGTATCAGCTATGACCCTGCGGGAATTTTTGTCAGATCGGATGGGGCGGCTCGCCCTCCGGTTGATCTGCGCCGGATTAGCGGCGCTGTTCCTTTTTGCCACGGGAACACAACCGGGTATTCTGGTCATTTTATTGCTGGTCTATCTGCTGGTCTTTGTGGCAGGGCAGATTTTCGATTTCTTCCGTCAGTGCGCCTATCTTCGGGAGCTGGAAAATATTTGGGACGGCCTGGACCAGAAATATCTGTTTGCGGAATGTGCCCCGCCGCCCAAAGCTCTTTATGAACGCCGGCTCTTTGACCTGACCCGCCGGGCAGGACGGGCCATGACCGGGGCGGTATCTGACGCGGAAGCCTCCCAGCGTGAGTACCGGGAGTATGTGGAACGCTGGGTACATGAGATCAAGGCTCCCATTACCGCCGCGCGGCTGATTTGCCGGGACCTGGACGGGAATACCCGCCGGAAACTTACGGCGGAGCTGGCGCAGATTGAGGCCAATATAGAGCGGGCCCTATTTTACGCACGGGCAGAAAACCCGGAACAGGACTGTCTCTTCCGGCAGATAATCCTGGGGGAAATCGCCTCCCAGGCGATTGAAAACCACCGTTCCCTGCTGATTCAGAGTGGTGTCCGGGTAGAAGCGCAGAATTTGAATGACACCGTGGTCTATACCGATGAAAAGTGGGCAGTCTTTATTCTGGGACAGCTGCTCCAAAACGCCGCCCGCTATCGGGGAGCCGAGCCGGTTATCACGCTCTCCGCCAAACCGCTTGGGAAACAAATTCAGCTTGTGGTTCAGGACAACGGCATGGGTATCCCGGCCCATGAGCTGTCCCGCGTATTTGACCGTGGATTCACCGGCAGCAATGGCCGAAGCCGGGGAGGCTCTACCGGTATGGGGTTGTACTTGTGCAAAAAACTTGCGTCTTTTCTGGATCTGGGACTGCGTATTATTTCGCGGGAGGGAGAAGGAACGATTATGGAATTGACCTTTCCCGCAAAGGAGAATCTTACAAAATTGTAATGGAAATCAATATCAATTCGATACCTCATCCTTTGTATCCGGCGTATCATAAGACGCAAAGGAGGTGTGCTTATGCTTCAGGTACAAAATATCGAAAAATATTACGGAAGTAAAAACAATGTCACCAAGGCCCTGGACCGGGTGAGCTTTGATGTGGAGGACGGAGAATTCCTGGCTATCATGGGTGCGTCTGGCAGCGGAAAAACCACCCTGCTCAACTGTATCTCCACAATCGATACCATCAGTGCCGGAAAAATCCTGCTGGATGGGGTGAACATAGCCGATCTCGGCGAGGAAGAACTGGCGAAGTTCCGCCGGGAGCGGCTGGGCTTTGTGTTTCAGGATTTTAATCTGCTGGATACCCTGACGGTTGAAGAAAACATCGGTCTGGCCCTCTCGCTGAATCACAGGGACCCCAAAACGGTACAGGACCGGGTACGGAACGTGGCCGGGAAGCTGGGGATCACCGACATCCTGCCCAAATTTCCCTACCAGATTTCCGGCGGGCAGAAACAACGGACTGCCTGCGCACGGGCCATGGTAGCAGGCCAGTCCCTGCTGTTGGCGGACGAACCCACTGGGGCACTGGATTCTAAGGCATCCAAAAATCTGCTGAAAATTATGACAGTGATGAACCGGGATATGGAAGCCACCATTCTGATGGTCACTCACGACGCTTACAGCGCCAGCTATGCAAAACGTGTGCTGTTCCTGAAGGATGGCCGGGTATTTAACGAGCTGCTGCGGGGGGAGCGGGGAAGACCTGTATTCTACCACGAAATTCTGGATGTACTTGCCGCGTTGGGAGGTGATGTCAGTGACGTTATCTAAACTGTCCCTGCGCAATGCCAGACGGCAGGCAAAAGATTATCTGGTGTACTTTGTCACCGTAGTGCTGGCCGCAGCGCTGCTGTATTCCTTCAACGGCCTGGTGTTTTCCAGGGAAGTCCGGCAGCTTTCGGAAACAATGGATATGCTGTCTCTCGTGATCGTCCTGGCCAGCGTGGTTGTTGTGTGCATCTTCGGCTGGCTGGTGAGCTACGCCACCGGTTTCATGCTTTCCCGCCGGAGCCGGGAATTGGGAACCTATATATTGATGGGGCTCACCAACAGACAGGTGGCGCGGCTGTTCTTCCTGGAAAACCTGGCGGTGGGCGGCGCGGCCCTGACGCTGGGACTGATGCTGGGGGGATTGCTCTACCAGATTCTGCGGGCGATTCTGTTTGCCATGTTCAGCCTGCCTTACCATTTCTCATTGACGCTTTCCTTTCCGGCGGCAGGGCTGACCCTGTTCTATTTCACCCTGATTTACCTCCTGGCCCTTGGGAAAAGCCGAAAGCACATTAGCAAAATGAAAATCCGCGACCTGATTTACTTTGACCGGCAGAATGAAGGCGTGGTTATCCCAGCCGGAAAACTTCGCCGCCGGGTATTTTGCCTCTCCATCTTGTCAGGCATGGCTGGAACTGCTTTGCTGATGACCAGACAGCTGATAACCGGTGTCATCGGGGCAGGTCTGCTGGCCGCTCTGTTTGGCTTTTTTCTCAGCTTCGCCTCCGGCGTTCCCTCTTTTTTCG
Organism: uncultured Acetatifactor sp.; assembly: GCA_910577185.1. Taxonomy (GTDB): domain Bacteria; phylum Bacillota; class Clostridia; order Lachnospirales; family Lachnospiraceae; genus Acetatifactor. The sequence continues at coordinate 2,880 of CAJTLR010000117.1, read as the reverse complement.
AGAAACACCCCGCCCGGAAATATCAGGGGCAGACCCTGCTGGTTTTCCGTACTCTGGCCTCAAAACTTGCCACCATGGGAATGGTAATGGCGGTGATCTCTATCATCTTCACCGCCACACTGCTCATCGAAGGAAGCGGGCTGGTATTCAACGGCATTTTTCGGGGCCGGGCGGCAGAAAACGCCTGCTTTGACCTCTATTTTGGAATTGAGGGAGAGGATCCTGCCCCCGGTTCTTATCTGGAATACATTAAAGGAAATATTCCGGTAGGGCAGTCTGTTTTGTATCAGGTCTATCTGTGTGAAAGTCCCGCGGTGCGGGATTATGTCAGCAGCTGTACGGTTTATTATTACTACAATTACGACCAGGACCCCGTCCTCCGCTGGAGCGACTATGCCGCGCTGCGTTCGATTGCGGGTTATCCGGCAGTGGAGATGGAGCCGGGACGGTATCTGATCCACTGTATGACATATCTGGAAGAACCGCTGCGGGACTACAGCCAGCCAATCACCCTGGGAGACGTCACTCTGACCCCGGGAGGCGTCTTCACGGAGCATCTCTCCCAAAGTTTCGGTGTGGGTAATGGCCGGGGCTATATTCTGGTAGTCCCTGACGAAGCGGCGGCCGGGCTGGCAGTCCACCATCTGGCCTATGCCGCGAAGACGCTCCAGCCGGTATCCGCGCAGCAGTATGACGCACTGGCTGACATAACCGTCATGGAATACGATAATCAGGTGAACCCTTCGGGGTATGCCTTCGTTTCCACACGGGCAAACGAGGCTGCACAGGTGGCGGTTCAGACTGCCCTCCTGGTGTTCCCCATGTTTTATCTGGCCCTGGCTCTCAGCATGACTGCCGCCACTATTTTGACCATTCAGCAGCTCAGTGAAACAGACCGCTATCGGCGGCAGTTTATCCTGCTCCGAAAGCTGGGAATGGCCCGGCAGGAGATGGAACATGCCCTGGGCCGCCAGTTTGCCATCTACTATGCCATGCCTGCTGTTCCGCCAGTTCTGATTGCAGCTCCGTTCACCTTCCATATGGCCCGGATTCCGGAGCCGGGCATCATGGAAGGAATGAGCAGTCCCGTGGTCATTGTGGCGCTCTCGCTGGCACTGTTCTTTCTGATTTATGCAATTTATATCCTGCTGGCCTACACCGGCCTGAAGCGAAACGTACTGCCCGAATAGCGTAACGGCCACAGCATTTCTTCCCTGGCGGCTCATATTTTCCGGAAAGGGATTTATTTCTTAAGCTCATTCAAATTGACTTTTCCGGATATATGTGATACCTTTAATGGAGTAAAGTTTTACAGTGCCGAACTGAAAGCACTGTGGAATCAAAAGGATGGAAACAGACTTCAGGATTTTCCATTGCCAACAATTAGGAGGAAACAGATATGCCAGTTACGGATTTTCTGGACAAAAATGCACAATTATATCCCAACGAAATCGCATTGGTGGAATTAAATCCAGATGAAAAGGACACACGCAGAAGTACATGGAAGGAATATGAGCTGATTCAGCCTGACAGTTTCCAGCCTTACCGGCGGGAGATTACATGGAGTGTCTTCAATGAAAAAGCCAACCGTTTTGCCAATATGCTTATCGGCCGGGGTGTCAAAAAGGGCGACAAGGTTGCCATCCTGATGTACAACTGCCTGGAATGGCTTCCCATTTATTTTGGCATCCTGAAAACCGGTGCCATCGCAGTGCCGTTTAACTTCCGTTATGATGCGGCTGAAATCCTGTACTGTGCCGAACTTGCCCAGGTGGACATTATCGTATTCGGGCCTGCTTTCATCGGGCGTATCGAGCTCCATGCCGAACGTCTCTGTCAGAGACGACTGTTAATTTATGTGGGAGACAATTGTCCCAGCTTCGCGGAAAGCTATCATGAACTGGTTGCCGACTATTCCAGTCAGGCTCCCGGTGTTGTGATCACAGAAGAAGATTTCGGCGCTATTTATTTTTCCTCCGGAACCACCGGCTTTCCAAAAGCCATACTACATAAGCACCGGAGCCTGACCCAGGCTGCCGAAATGGAACAGAAGCATCACAACACCGGCAGGGATGATACTTTTCTGTGTATTCCTCCCTTATATCATACAGGCGCAAAATTCCACTGGATGGGCAGTCTGGTGGCAGGCAGCAGGGCCGTGCTGCTGAAAGGCACAAGACCGGAAACCATTTTGTCTGCCATCTCCAATGAGCATTGCACCATCGTATGGCTTTTGGTTCCCTGGGCCCAGGATATTCTGGATGCCCTGGACGCCGGAACCTTAAAATTAGCAGACTACAGCCTGAGCCAGTGGCGCCTGATGCATATCGGCGCGCAGCCCGTTCCACCTTCGCTGATCAAACGCTGGAAATCCTATTTCCCTGCCCACGATTATGACACCAACTATGGCCTGTCCGAGTCCACCGGCCCCGGCTGCGTGCATCTCGGACTGGAAAATATTCATAAGGTAGGGGCCATCGGCATCCCCGGCTATCGCTGGGAATGCAAAATTGTGGATGAACATGGGAAGGAAGTGCCCTATGGCGATGTGGGAGAACTCTGTGTAAAAGGACCCGGACTCATGACCTGTTATTACCGGGACGAGCAGGCAACCGCAGAGGCCCTCCGGGACGGCTGGCTGTATACAGGAGATATGGCCATGCAGGATGAAGAAGGTTTTTATTTCCTGGTTGACCGGAAAAAGGATGTTATTGTCAGCGGCGGTGAAAATATTTATCCCGTGCAAATCGAAGATTTCCTGCGACGGCATGATAAGATAAAAGATGCCGCAGTGATCGGGCTGCCTGACCGGCGTCTGGGCGAAAAGTCAAGACCACCGGCTTAGCCGGTGGCTTGCACTGCCCCTATAAGGGGCTTTTA
>CAJTLR010000116.1 GCA_910577185.1 uncultured Acetatifactor sp. | reverse complement strand
CCCCTGTTTCATGCGCAGTGGTGCCAACGCGGGGCATGGGGGTTTACTATGAAAGTCTTCGACTTTCACAGCATGGATGGCCATGCGGCCCGCTAAGCGGCAGGTTGAGCATGATGGAGGTTTACTATGAAAGTTAATGATGGTGTGACAGGCTGCATAGGTGTCTGGGAAGAGAAAATACAAACCGGAGGTATCATATGATAAGAGTGATAATGCATGGATGTAACGGGAGAATGGGACAGGTGATCAGCAGCCTGCTGGCTGAGGACGAAGAGGCTCGGCTGGTAGCGGGTGTGGATATAGCGGACGACGGACACAATCCGTATCCTGTTTTTACAGATATTTGGGACTGTGATGTGGAGGCAGACTGTCTCATCGATTTTTCCACGGCTTCTGCCATGGAAACCATGCTGGATTACTGTGTGGAAAAGAAGCTGCCCTGTGTATTGTGTACCACGGGGCTGGGAGAGAAGGAAACCGGGAAAGTGGAAAAGGCGGCGGAGAGCATTGCCATACTCAGGTCAGCCAATATGTCCATGGGCATTAATCTTCTCCTGAAGCTGCTGAAAGATGCCGCCGGGGTTCTGGCGCCGGCAGGGTTTGACATGGAGATCGTGGAGAAGCATCACAACCAGAAGCTGGATGCGCCCAGCGGTACGGCCCTGGCCCTGGCAGATTCCATAAACGGGGAGCTGGGCGGCGTGTATGGCTATGTATATGACAGAAGCGGGCGCAGGGAGAAGCGGCCCCAAAAGGAAATCGGCATCAGTGCGGTCCGGGGAGGAAGTATTGTGGGAGAGCATGATGTGATTTTTGCAGGGCTGGATGAAGTCATTACCTTTTCCCACAAGGCGTATTCCCGGGGAATCTTCGGAAAAGGCGCGGTACAGGCCGCAAAGTATCTGGCGGGAAAACCGGCAGGGAAATATGACATGGGAGATGTGATTGAAGCTTTGTGCCACTGACATGATGTGAAAACAGTACTGTCCACCCACCGGCCCGTATTCTTTGCGGCGGGCCTGCGGTGCGGCATACATGGAAGAAAATATGAACGATAAAGATAGCAAAGTCTTAAGGGTCCTGGCCAGACAATACAGAAACAGCGCGGCTGCTGCCACGGAGATCATTAATCTGCAGTCCATCATGAATCTGCCCAAAGGGACGGAACATTTTCTGACAGACATTCACGGGGAGTATGAACAATTTAATCATGTGCTGAAAAACGGATCGGGTTCCGTGCGCAAAAAGATCGACGAGGAGTTTGGGAATACCATAAGCAGCCGGGACAAAAGGAGCCTTGCAACCCTGATCTATTATCCGGAGGAGAAGCTGGAAATTGTCATGAGGGAAGAGGAAAATCTGGAAGACTGGTATACAATTTCCCTCTACAGGCTGGTCCAGATGATCAAACGCGTGTCGTCAAAATATACCCGTTCCAAGGTGCGCAAAGCCCTGCCGGAAGATTTCGCCTATGTGATTGAAGAACTGATCACGGAAAAAGCGGAGATTCATGACAAGGAAGCCTATTATAATGAAATTATACACACGATTATCCGGATCGGCAGGGCCCCACAGTTTATTATTGCCCTGAGCGAACTGATCCAGCGTCTTGTGATAGATCATCTGCATATTGTGGGGGATATCTATGACCGGGGGCCGGGGCCCCATATCATCATGGATACTTTGTGTTCCTATCATTCCGTGGATGTACAATGGGGAAACCATGATATTGCCTGGATGGGGGCTGCCTGCGGACATATGGCGTGCATTGCCAACGTGGTGCGGATTGCGGCGCGCTATGGCAATCTGGACACGCTGGAGGACGGGTATGGTATCAATCTGCTGCCGCTGGCAACCTTTGCCATGGATGTCTACCGGAATGCGGACTGCAGCGTTTTTTCCATACGGCACGGCACAGATTATAATACAAAAGATTCCGGACTGGATGCAAAAATGCACAAGGCCATGTCCGTGATACAGTTTAAACTGGAAGGACAGCTGATCAGGAGGCATCCTGAGTTCGGCATGGAGGACCGGGTGCTCCTGGACCGGATCGACTATGAGAAAGGGGTTCTGCGGGTGGAAAATAAGGAATCCGGAGCTTCCAGGGAATATAAGATGCTGGACATGGATTTCCCCACCATAGATCCCGGACATCCGTTTGAACTGACGGAGGAGGAGCGCCAGGTCATGGAGAGACTGCGCCAGGCTTTTATGAAATGTGAAAAGCTGCAGCGCCATGTCCGTTTTCTCTATGCAAAAGGCGGTTTATATAAAATTTACAACGGTAATCTGCTTTATCATGGCTGTGTGCCCATGAACAGTGACGGCAGCTTTGCAGGCGTAAACGTATATGGGAAACGATATTACGGGAAAGCGCTCTATGATGTGCTGGAATATTATGCCAGAAGGGCTTACTATGCCAAAGATGAGGAAGAGCGCGCTGCCGGGCAGGATATTATGTGGTATATCTGGACGGGCCCGGGGTCGCCGGTCTTCGGCAAAGAAAAAATGGCCACTTTCGAGCGGTATTTCCTGGAAGAAAAAGAAACCCATAAAGAAAAAAAGAACAGTTACTATAAACTGGTGGAAAAAGAGGAGACAGTGGAGCAGATCCTGAAGGAATTCGGGCTGGAAAGCCGGGATGCCCATATAGTCAACGGCCATGTGCCTGTGGAACAGATTCACGGGGAATCTCCCGTGAAATGCGGGGGAAGGCTGCTGATTATTGATGGGGGTTTTGCCAAGGCCTATCAGGCCAAGACGGGCATTGCCGGATATACTCTGGTATGTAATTCCAGGGGAATGGAGCTGGCGGCCCATGAGCCCTTTGAGTCTGCCCGGGCGGTAATTGCAAATGAATCGGATTTGTTTTCCCATTCGGTGGACGTGGAAGTTTTCCCCCAGAGAAAACTGGTTGCGGACACTGATGTAGGCCAGGATATCAGGGAAAGAATTTACTATCTGGAAGAGCTGCTGGAAGCTTATCGAAACGGCGCTGTCATGGAAGAAGAATAAAGTCTTCCGAAAAGTCCCAGGCGCAGGCTTCCAGGCCGCAGAAGATATGACAGGGCTGCGGCCGGCGTACGCCTGAGTAGAATTTACCTTCCTACATTGGTTCCTGCGGTTCCGCCGTTTGCACCGGTGCCGGTGCCGTTGGTGGTGCCGTTTGTTCCGGTGAGGTCATCCGTCACGTCGTTGATGCCATCTGCCACATCGTCCACCACATTGGTGAGGCCATTGCCAACATCATCCAGAAGGGAATCATTGTCTCCGCTTGCGGCTGCGCCGGTACCGGTTACGCCGTTGTCTCCCAGGGAAGTGTCAGTGCCGTTGGTGGTGCCGTTGCCTGTATTGCCGGCGGTATCGGTGCCGTTGGTGGCGCCATTGTTTGTATTGCCGGCGGTTCCGGTACCTTCGCTGCTGCCGGCAGAACCATTGTCACCGCTGGTACTGCCTGCCATGCTGTCGGAGTTATTGTTGTTTTTGGCGCTGTTTGTACAGGCGGTTGCCGTACACATAAAGGCAAGGGCCATACCCAGTGCCAGAAGTTTCTTTACTCCTGCGGGTTTTCTCATTTTTTTCATAGCATCCTCCATTCTGCTGTATGCATTTAAAACCAGACCATGTTCCATGGCTGATTTGCCAGTAGTATATGGACAGAAGCAGGATTTTATTCCCGGAAAACGAAAGAGAATCAGGAAAAGACTGGAAATAGATTTTCAAAGCAAGTGTTGACTGGCAGGAGTAAAAATTGTAAATTAAAATTTCAGTCTCGGGACTGTGGCTGCGCATTGCATAGCCATATATGGCTTGCCACAAACTGGGTTATGCGCATAAACCGCGCAGAAACGGAAGGAAAAATGGAATTCAGACCATGTATTGATATTCATAATGGCAGGGTAAAGCAGATTGTGGGAGGAAGTCTCCGGGATACGGAAAACCGTGCGGAAGAAAACTATGTAGCGGGAGAAAACGCCTGCTTTTTTGCGGAGATATACCGTAATGCAGGGATAAAAGGCGGGCATGTGATTCTTCTGAACCCGGAGGGGAGCCAGTATTATGAAAACTCAAAAAATCAGGCGCTGGCGGCACTGCAGGCTTATCCCGGCGGTCTTCAGGCCGGAGGAGGGATCACCCCGGACAATGCTTTTGATTTTCTGGAGGCGGGAGCCAGCCATGTGATTGTCACATCCTATGTATTCCGGGATGGCAGGATTCATTTTGACAGACTGAAAAAAATGAAGGAAACGGTGGGAAGAAGCAGGCTGGTTCTGGATCTGAGCTGCAGAAGGATGTCCGATGGATATCATGTGGTCACGGACAGATGGCAGAAAATAACAGATGAATTGATAGGGGAACCACTTCTGGACCAATTGTCTGCCTATTGTGACGAATTTCTGATTCATGCTGTGGATGTGGAAGGAAGGGCCGAAGGCATCGAGGAGGAACTGGCCGCATTTCTGGGCAGGTGGGAAGGGCGGCCCGTGACATATGCGGGAGGCGTCCACAGTTATGAAGATCTGGACCGGCTCCGTGAACTAGGCAGAAACCGCCTGAATGTCACTATCGGCAGCGCGCTGGATTTGTTCGGGGGGGACCTTTCCTGGAAGAAAATACTGGAGATATGTGAAAAATAGGAAAACACCGGCCGGAAGGCCTTTTTTCCCAATTTGCCGGAGGCAGTACGGAAGGAGAAACGATTAGTAAAAATATACAAAAAATAAGGCTGTTTTTACGCTTTTAAAGAGAAAAAACGTGATTTTATTTGGTGGAATATTACAAAAAAGTCATGTTATCGTTGATATAAAATCACATTTATGGTAGAATAACAAAAGGTTATCGGAGGTGACTTTTTATGGGACGAAACAAACACAAGCGTAAGAGCAACCATGTGGTAATTGTTACATCCGATGCTGCGGATTCCCAGATGAAGCAGTTTCGTGTCCGGCCCTGGATGCTGAAGACAATCATTGTTGTGCTTTGTATTATTATCGGTGTCCTGATCGGCTATTTTTCCTATGAGAAGGATATATGGATTGCCAGGCTGGACCAGTCAAAGGTGCAGAATGAGGCCATAGGAGTCCTGGAGCAGGAAAAGGCTGAACTGGAAAACCAGATCGTGGGTTTAAATGACGAGATCGCGGCCCTGAATGACGAGATCGCGGGTCTGAACGAAAATGTACGGATTCTGAGTGAAACGGTATCCCAGCAGGTGGAGACGGAGAACAGTCTGTCATCACAGCTGGAAAAGCGTTCTCTTCCCACAAGGCTGCCTTTGTCAGAGAGAGCAACCATGGATGAGGTGACAGACGATCTCGTCTGTGTATTTACGGCCGCATCCGGTTCCATGGTAGTTGCCACGGCAGACGGAACCGTATCCGTAGTCAATGATGATGCGGAATACGGACATAATATCTGGATTGACCATGGGAACGGTTATACGACGATATATAGGAATCAGGGGGATGTCAAGGTAAAGCAGGGGGAAACTGTCACACAAGGGACGACGCTGTTCCTGATCAATGATGAGAGCTCCAGGCTGGGCTATCAGATGATGCAGGATGGAACATATGTCAATCCCATGGATTTGCTGGACATCAGCGGCTGATCAGAAAGTGGAGGATTTAGGCAATGAGAAAAAAGGAAGTACAGATTTCAACCATTATCGGTATGGGCGCAGAATGTAACGGTGACTTTATTGCCAACGGCGTAGTGAGGATTGACGGCACCATAAACGGAAACGTGACGGTGACGGATACCGTGATTCTGGGCGCGTCAGGCTGTGTCAACGGTGATATCAATACCAAAAAGGTTATCATCGGGGGTGAGGTGTATGGCAACCTGAATGTACCTGAGAAGGTGGAATTGACTTCTACTGCCAGGGTGATCGGGGATATTACCACGGGAGGCCTTGTAATTGACGAAAAGGCTGTCTTCCAGGGGCGCTGTGATATGAATCAGGACGCCAGCAAGAAGTTAAAGCCAAACAACAAGGCAGTGAAGGCGATGAAGAAATCTGCCAAGTCAGCTATCGTGGAAGCGCTCAAGGAAGTGGAGGAATCTTCTGAGGAGGGGAATACCGAGAGCACAGAGACAAAGACAGAAGAATAAAAACTTACTTTTCGGAGTTGTGATATGTTTTTAGACACTCAGTTTTTAAAGAGTCATGAAATACAATTAGTTTTGGAGAAAACGGCAGATGGGGATGAAATGAAAAACTGGGTTCCTGCTTATCATTTTTTCATCTGCGACATCAATGGCAATAAGATGGGTAAGTGCGACTTAAGAATTGGATATAATGACAACCTTTATTATGGCGGACATATTGGATACACAATTTTTCCCGAATATAGAGGAAAGCATTATGCAGGAAAGGCCTGCCTGTTATTATTTCAGCTTGCAAAAAAACATGATATGAAATATCTGTACATAACCTGCAATCCAGACAATTATGGGTCAAGAAAAACATGTGAATATGCCAGGGGAAAGTTGCTGGAAACAGTAGCGCTGCCGGAAGGAAACGATATGCGTGACAGAGGCGAGTATGAAAAATGTATCTATAAATTTATTTTAAGCGATGAATGAATTTCAGCTTGCTGAATTGTTAAGTGGATGCAAATTCCGTAATAGCATGTAAGAATATGCATTTCAAGATTTATGCAATGGGAACACTTTTCCGAAAAGGGAGATAAAAATAGGAGCCTTCAGGAGAGCGGCTGATACAGGCCGGAGGGCCATGTTTTTGGATTTTAACATGAAAAGACGGGCCTGCCGTTTTGGCGAGGGCCCGTTTCTTTTTATGCGCAGGGGCGCATAAGGAAAATAGTTGCAGA
>CAJTLR010000115.1 GCA_910577185.1 uncultured Acetatifactor sp. | reverse complement strand
ATATTCTGCCGGAGACGGACAGCCGGCTCAGGGAGATGGGTTTCGGGGATTACGAGGGGAGCGATTTTGATCTGCCCAAAAAAGATTCCGGCCACAGACTGCATGACTTTTTGTGCGCTCCCCACCGCTATGTACCGCCGGCGGGAGGAGAGTCCTTTCAGGAGGTCACGGAAAGGGGCTGGGAGTTTTTTCGGGAGAAAATACTGCCCCTGGAGGGGGAATGCAAAAATGTGCTGATTCTGGCCCACGGAGCTTTTAACAGATGTATTCTGGGCAGGATCGGGGGAAAGGCGCTGGAGGAGTTCTGGAATATTTCACTTCCCAATTGCGCCGCGTCCATTCTGTCCCTGGAGAACGGTGTATTCCGGATTGTGGAGGAGAGCAGGATTTATTATGAAAATCCCGTCAACGGAAGGCCGTAGCAGCAGGAGCATGTTTTCCGGCCCGGCCCGTTCCGCACAGTTTCCGAGAGGCCGGGTATAGGATAAAACTGGTGTGACGAGAGGAAATGTAAAATGTACGGTATATTTGATACACATGCGCATTATGACGACAAGGCATTTGATGACGACAGAGAGGAGCTTCTGGAGTCCCTGCCGGCAAACGGCATCGGGAGGGTGGTGAATATAGGGGCGAGCCCTGCATCCTGCAGGCGTACCATAGATTTGATGGAGCGGTATGATTATATTTACGGCGCCATAGGGATACATCCCAGTGAAACCGGAGGGCTGGATGAGGAAGGGTTTGCGTGGCTGGAGGATGCCTGCCGGAGGAAAAAGTGTGTGGCGGTAGGCGAGATCGGCCTGGACTATTACTGGAAAGAACCGGAGCGGGAAATTCAGAAGAAATGGTTTGTCCGCCAGCTGAAACTGGCAAAGGAGTGCGGGCTGCCCGTGGTGATTCATTCCAGGGACGCCGCCAGGGACACGGCAGAGATTATGCGGGAACAGAAGGCAGAAGAGACAGGGGGCGTGATTCACTGCTATTCATACACCAGGGAAATGGCGGAAACTTTTCTGGATATGGGATTTTATTTTGGCATCGGCGGCGTGCTGACTTTTCAGAATGCCAGGAAGCTGAAAGAGGCGGTGGCTTACCTGCCCCTGGAAAAGATTGTGCTGGAGACAGACTGCCCTTATCTGGCGCCGGCGCCAAATAGAGGCAGACGCAACAGTTCCCTCTATCTTCCCTATGTGGTCACGGCCCTGGCCGAACTGAAGGGAGTGAGCGAGGAGACCGTGAGAAAGACCACATGGGAAAATGCGGTGAAACTTTACCGTATGGACGAGGCGTGAGGATGCCTTTCGGTATGACGGGCAGAAGCTTGTTGATTCCCGCGGGCAATGAGCCAAGCGGATGCGCCAGCATCCATTTGGCGAATGCCGCGAGGGTCACATACCCCGCTGCTTGCAGCGCTACAAGCTTGATGCCCTGCTGCTTGCAGCGGGGTTGTTGACTCATGAATACAGGACGGCACAAAAGACAGGAAATCAAGAAAAGGTTTCCTGTTTTTTTGTGCTGTTATGCCGTGCAAAGGGATAGCGGTCAAAGGGGTTTTTAGCCCTTGACATTTGTACGAAATCGTACTATAATGCGGTAAGTACGAAATCATACTATCGGACGCAATCCGCAGGACTTTGCAGTATATGGAATGGCGTTGCCGGGCACATTCCGGGTATTTTCCCGCAGTGTTATTTCACGGGGATGGGGAATGTGATTTCCGGAGATTTGTACAAGGCACGGAAAAAAGGATCGGGGAGGATGCTTATGAAGAGTTATACAACGGAAGATATGAAACGGTTCAATTACCTGACAGGCGAGACAGAGGCGGCCTATCATGAGGCTGCCCTGAAACTGGGCATGCCGGACAGCGCGGTGCAGGTACTGTATGCCATCTGCAATCACGGGGATTCGTGTCCGCTGGGGGAGATCTGCAGACTGTGCGGCATCAGCAAACAGACCGTCAATTCCGCCCTCCGCAGGCTGGAGGCAGATGGCATTGTCTATCTGGAGGTGCTCAGCGGCAAGAAAAAAAGGGTGTGCCTGACGCAAAAAGGACAGGAACTGGTCGAAAAAACGGTAGTCAGGCTGATTGAAATTGAAAACGGTATTCTGGGCTCCTGGTCCAGGGAAGAGCTGGAGCTGTATTTTGAACTGACGAAAAGATTTCTGACTTCTTTTCGGGAGAAAGTCAGGGAGCTGGAGAGAGAAACATAGTCCGGCCAGGAAATATCAGGTGCTGTGGCGCGGCGATTTAAATTAGGAGGAATTTGCGATGAAAATCCAGTTATCGGATCATTTTACATACAAGAGATTATTGCGTTTTACCCTTCCTTCCATTGTCATGATGATTTTCACATCTATATATGGCGTGGTGGACGGATTTTTTGTGTCAAATTTTGTGGGGAAAACGCCTTTTGCGGCGGTAAACTTTATCATGCCGTTTCTGATGATATTGGGGGCGGTGGGATTTATGTTTGGCACGGGCGGCAGCGCCATCATTGCCATTACTATGGGAGCGGGAGACAGGGAAAGGGCAAACCGGCTGTTTTCCCTGTTTGTATATGTGTCCATAATCAGCGGCATTGTCATTGCGCTGCTGGGAATTGTGTTTATCCGTCCGGTGGCGGCCATTCTGGGAGCGGAAGGGGCCATGCTGGACCAGTGTGTGCTGTACGGGCGTATCATACTGGCGGCGCTGCCGGCATTTATCCTGCAGTATGAGTTCCAGAGCTTTTTTATCACGGCAGAGAAACCCCAGCTGGGACTGGCTGTCACAGTGGCGGCAGGTCTTACCAATATCATTCTGGACGCGGTGCTGGTGGGATGCTTTCGCTGGGGACTGGTGGGAGCGGCGGCAGCCACCGCATTCAGCCAGCTGGTGGGAGGAATATTCCCGGTGGTCTATTTTTGGCGCCCAAACACCAGCATCCTGCGTCTGGTGAAGACAAAATTTGACGCCGGGTCCTTGCTGAAAGCCTGTACCAACGGTTCTTCCGAATTGATGTCCAATATTTCCATGTCCCTGGTGAGCATGCTTTATAATGTCCAGCTGATGAAATATGCCGGAGAGGACGGGGTGGCGGCATATGGTGTGTTAATGTATGTAAACATGATATTTCTGGCTGCTTTTATCGGATATTCCGTGGGGGCGGCACCGGTAATCAGTTACCATTATGGCGCCGGGAACCATGGGGAACTGCAGGGACTTTTCCGGAAGAGCATGGTGCTGACCGGTATGTTTTCCGTAGGCATGCTGGCGCTGGGGGAAGCGCTGGCCCGCCCGCTTTCCCTGATTTTTGTGGGATATGACCGGGAACTGCTGGACTTGACGCTGAGAGGGTTCTTAATATACTCTTTTTCGTTCCTCTTTGCCGGGCTGGCCATTTTTGGCTCCTCTTTTTTTACCGCCCTGGGCAATGGTCTGGTGTCGGCGCTGATTTCCTTTCTGAGGACACTTGTATTCCAAATGGCGGCGGTCCTGACCTTTCCGCTGGTCTGGGGAATCGATGGAATCTGGATGTCCATTGTGGCCGCAGAATGTCTGGCCACAGTGGTCACGATCCTGTTCCTGGCCGGGAAACGCAAAAAATATCATTATTAAGATCCGTGCTGAAAAACTGGGAAAATGGGGAAGAGTGTGATATGATAATCATGCGTACTGTAAACACGGGAGAGCGGGAAGCTCCTTCCATCAGGGCCATGAAACCGCAGACAGTGCGGGACACGGGCATGACGGAAAACCGGAACGGAGGCAGAGATGAAAATAGGAGAAGCGGACCCGAATTTGGATGTACCATCCGGCCTGAATATAGAAGGCCTGGAATATTATGATTTGCAGCAGAAACCATTTGCCATATATGGCCTGTATCAGAACGATGTATCGGGCCGGTATATGCGTTTTCCGGAAGAGGAGGCAGAGAAGGTGAGCCCGGGCGTCCGGGAACTGAACTTGTGTACGGCGGGAGCCCGCGTGCGTTTCTGCACTGATTCCCCTTATGTGGCGGTGAAGGCGGAACTGACAAGCGGGGAGATCATGCCCCATATGCCCGTTACCGGTTCTCATGGCATGGATTTGTATGTCTGCGAAAACGGGCAGGATGTATTCCGGGGAGCATTTGTTCCGCCCGCAACGAGTTCCCACAGCTATGAAGGCGTGGTATTCTTTTACAGCAGCATTGACAGGGAAATCACAATTCATCTGCCTTTGTACAGCGGTGTGAAATCCCTGCTTATCGGCGTAGACAGAAATGCTCGGATAAAAGAGGGAAGAAAATACCGTCCGGTCAAACCGGTAGTGTATTACGGGTCTTCCATCACCCAGGGGGGCTGCGTGTCCAGGCCGGGAAATCATTATCCGGCGGCGATTGCCAGGGAGACCAATGTGGATTTTATCTGTCTGGGTTTTTCGGGAGGTGCAAAAGGGGAGAAGGAGATGGCGGATTATCTGGCAGGACTGAAGGCCAGTGTGTTTGTCTGCGCTTATGACCACAATGCGCCTTCGGTGCAGCATTTGCAGGATACACACTGGCCGGTTTATGAGATTTACCGTGAAAAAAATCCGGACGTTCCTATTATTTTTATTTCCAGACCCAATATACGGTTTGGAAACAGGGAGGAGCTTGCGCGCAGGGATATCATATACCGGACATACAGCCGGGCCATGGAGGCAGGGGACAGAAATGTTTATTTTATAGATGGGTTCCAGCTTTTTTCAGGCCCCCGGAGATATGACTGCACCGTGGATGGCGTTCATCCCAATGATGCGGGATTTTTCCGGATGGCAGAAGTGATCGGGGAGGTGGTCAGACATTGCCTGCCGGAGGATTCAATGATATAGGGACAGGGGAAAATACGGGCTGGAAAGCCATAAAATAGATTGCTATCGTGAAAGCCATATGCCGGATCAGGGGAAGACATGGCAGCATTCCTCAAATGGGAGAAAGGAGTCTGTATGAAGAAGGGAAGAAAAGCGCTGTGTGCGTCAATTGCCGCAGGGATTTTGCTTATTCTGGGGATTGCCGCAGTGTTTCTTTATGGAATGCAGAATAGATACACGGATATCGACACCAAAGTATCACCGGATGGGAGATGCAGGATCACGCTTCAGATGAAAGGGGAGCCCCTGGGCCTGGGGAGTGACACCTTCGGAAGGATTGTGGCCGAATATGACGGAAGCAGAATCCTGGAAAGGGATGTGGTACTTCAGAATGGGGGAGCTCCGATGCAGCCCGGAAACTGGAGTGTGGAATGGGCTTTTGGGGGAATGCGGATTACCCTGAAAGGCAGCGGCCAGCGTGATTCCGTAACCGAATTTTTATATGATGGATCGGAATTTCACGGCTATGATGCCTTTGAGATAGAAAAAGAAATGCAAAAACGATACGGTGATGTAATCTTATCAGGGATGGAAGGAGACTGGTACCGGTGCGAGGGGGAGAATTTCGGGTTTTGTGTGGAGCCCGGCCTGGATTTGCGGGATAATTATGCGGCAGAGTATTTCCGGTACCTGACGGACCAGTTTTTTCTGAGCAGAAACAGACTCCGGGAATTTCTGGAAGAGGGAATCGGACCGGAGAAGATATATGTGCCGATAATAGGTCCCGGCTCTGCCTGGGATCAGGAAAAAGAATCGTTTTCCAGGGATGTGACAGACTGGCTGGCCGGAATGCTGGAAGAACTGCCCCTGGAGGAGAACCGCCGGCTGTATACCAGGATACAGATTGCCATCGGGACAGAGCGCTATGACTATGAACCGGAAATTCCCGACACTTTGACGGAGGAAGGAAAAACCAGCGTGTATAACAGGCTTTATCGCTTTGTGGACCAGAAGCTGTCCGAGTACTATGCGGAAGGGCTGAAGACAGAACAGAAAGCGGAAGAAGAGGCCCCGGTGATTCCCTCTAAGGAGCAGGTTGCGCTCTGGATGACCTTTGAGCCAGACTGCAGTTACCGGATGCCGGATGGAACATGGTACTATATGCTTCCTGTAGACAGGGCCCTTGGCAGCAGCTATTATGTGCTGATTGCCCTCCGGGAGGGAGAGGAAGAGCCAAGTCTGGTAAACACGGATCCCTATCTGGGAAGCGGGGGCGGGGCCGAATGGATCAGTTTTCTGGAAGATGGCCGGACCGGATTTTCCTGTCTGTCCCGCGGGGCGGGAACTTTGGGCGTGCTGTATAGGACGGAGGATGGAGGCAAGAGCTTTACGGAGGTGGAATATCCTTCTTCCAACGCGCTGCTTCCGGACGGGAGTTACTACAATCCCTTTGTGATGCCCCAAAAGGTTTATGAAGAAGATGGAAAACTGTACATGGAAGCAGGCCAGGGAGCGATGGGAGATTATTATGGGGAACAGGGATTCTGCCATGGCCTGTATGAATCCGCGGATTTGGGAAAAACCTGGCAGTATATGGGGGAAATTCCGGTGGATCGTGATTAAAACCGTAAAGCGCAGATTGTGACGCACAGCTGCCAGAAAGCAATTATGAGACGAAAGTAAAGTGGCGTAAAGCAGATTTCAAAGTGCCGGATGATGTTGGGAGTGTGCAGAAGGAGATACGAATGAGCTATGAGGAATTAAGTTTAAAAGGATTTATACATGAAATGAAAGAAGTATCAAGTGGCCCGCACGCAAGAAAATTTTGTTTTGTACTTGGGGCAGGAGCATCTCTTACTTCCGGAATAAAATCCGGGCAGGAACTGGTTAAAATTTGGGACGCAGAGCTTCAGCTGAGAAATGAAAAATCGCATAACAAGTGGAAAGAAGATTTAAACATAACGGAAGAGAATAAGTTCAGTTTTTACAGTAAACCCCCATGCCCCGCGTTGGCACCACTGCGCATGAAACAGGGGC
>CAJTLR010000114.1 GCA_910577185.1 uncultured Acetatifactor sp. | reverse complement strand
GAATCATGGGGAGGTGGTTTTCCGTGGAACGGTGGAGTCTCTTCTGAAGCTGGTGGAGAACAAGGTTTACTCGGCGGAGGTTTCGGCGCGAGAACTGGATGGATTAAAAGAACGTTTTATTGTAACAGGCATATTGAATACAGGAAGCACTGCTACCGTCAGAATCATTGCGGAGAGTATGCCATTGGCGGAAGCGAAGTCCTGCAGCGCAGATGTGGAGGATGCCTATATGTTTCTGATGCACAGCATATCCGCGACGCCTGTGCAGAAAGGAAGTGAACAGGCATGATAGGAGCATTATTTCTGAAGGAGTGCAGGAAGATTGCAAAAAGTCTGGTGTATTATGTCTATCTGGCTACATTCGTGTTGTTTATCACCGGCCAGATGAGCGATGTGGAATGGACGGATCGGCTGTCTGAGCCGCAGCCCGGTCAGGAAAGCTATGGGTACGGATATTCCAGTGATGAGAGAATGATCATGCAAAGCGGCTTGGAGACACTGTTTCAGGAACTGTTGTCCAATCGGTTTGCCACCTATCCTTTCGGTTTTTATAAGGAAGTGACCCTGAATGAGGAAGAACAGGAAGTGCTTAAGCGCGCAATGCAGCAGTGCACGGGTATGGAATTTGATCAGATGGCAGAGGAGAATGTGGCGTACTGGACGGAGGTTTACCAGATGGGGACAAAAGAAAGCGCCGCGGAGTATTCGGAAGCGGAAATGTGGCGCCTTCCCCTCAGGGAAGATCTTAGCTACGAAGAATTTGAACAAGTGATGGCGAAAGCCTATGAAATCGTAGGTTCCGGAAGCTATTATCAGAAATCATCCTATGAAAAAAGAGGAATTGCGGCTCTGACCTATGAGGATGCTCTGGAACATTACCGGGAACTGTGTGAAGAAGACAAGGTCAGCGGTGCGCAGATGCGGCTGTTCTGCGATTATGCGTGCATTTTTCTTGCCATCCTGCCTATATTTGTGGGAGTTTCCGGCTGTCTGAAGGATAAAAGGGCGAAAACGGCAGAGCTTATCCGCAGCCGGTCCGTTTCCGGTGCCGCTCTGATTGGGTGCCGCTATCTGGCCAATGTGGTGATGTGTTTTGTACCGGTGCTTCTGTGTGCGCTGCTGATGCAGATGCCTTGTGTGTATGCCGCAGGCCAGGCAGGAATCCAGGCGGACACTCTGGCATTTGCCAAATACAGCTTTCTGTGGCTGCTGCCTGTGATTATGGTGGTGCTTGGAGCTACTTTTTTACTTACGGAGGCAACAGAGACACTTCTGGCTATACCGGTCCTGCTGGCATGGGCATTCGGCTCGGTGCTTTCAGCCACTACGCTGACAGGAAATTTTGGCTGGAAACTGGTGACCCGCTGGAACACTTTCGGCAGCTACGGCAGGTATGCGGAGGAGCTGGGGCAGCTGTGCCTGAATAAGGGGATGTATACGGCACTGGCAGTTATACTGGTTCTGCTCACAGTGGCTGTCTATGAAAAAAAGAGGCGGAAAGGGGAAATTTTGTATGGGAAATTACGTAAAAACAATTCTTAATTTTATACGATACCATTATTTTCCCCATTTGTGCGGGGCGGCGCTTTTGGTGCTGTGTGCCGGGGCAGTGCTGAGTTTCCGCAATCTGGACACTGCCGGAGCGGCGAAGGTGATGGAGCATTACGGTGTTCTCGCCGGGATTCTGCTGTTTACGCCTCTGTTTCTGCCGGAGAGCGACATGGAAATCTGGCAGCTGGAGGCCTCCAGGCATTTGCCTATGTGGAAGCTGTATCTGGGCAGACTGTTCCCGGCGGTGTGCATGCTGGCAGCAGTGGTGAGCATTCTCATTCTGCGGCTTCTGGCCGGCGGCTCTGTATTTCCGGTGGGACTTTTGTGGCGGGGAGCGTTCTGCGAGGCTTTGTTTCTGGGAGGAATCGGTTGTTTTGCGGCGGCAGTCACCAATCAGGTGGTTTTGGGGTATATGGTATCGATTTTGTACTATGCCGCTAATATAGGTATGGCAAACCGTCTGTGGAAATTCGGCTTGTTTCCTATCTACAGAGGCGACGAAGGAACCTGGCTCTGGCTGCTCACAGCAGCGGTTTTCCTGACGGAATCTTGCTGCGGGAACCGCTGCGCAGAGGGGCTGTTTTGAGCTGAGCGGGAGCAGGCCTCAGCTGACACTTAAGTATGCATACTTTTTCGATACTCCCATACATTACGCTATACTTTTGCAACCAGATGTTTTGAAAAGGGCATGACACTCAGGACGGTCACCGGGAATGGTGGCGCCTCCGTTGGAATGGCTGATCAGGTACCGGAAATAATTCCTTACGGCAGATTTTCTTCCATTGCCCTCACATCATAGCCTTCTGATATATCAATCGAAAACACTCCCTGGAAGTGGGGCGCTATTGTCAGCCCGGACATCCTAATCTTTCCAGTGTCCCCTTCCACTTCTTCGCTGGTTGACCACTGCATGACCTTTACCTTGTCCTGCAGCTTTAATTCTTTGTCAAATTCCTTTATAATGACAATTTCAAAACTGCCATCACCCTGATAGGCTGGCGCAAACCCTGCCACATCCCCGTTCAGGTCTGAAAACTTTGCATATGCAAAAGCACATAATATTACAAAACACAACAGGCACATGGTGCCGGAGGATATCGAATGACAAAGCCGGGCATTTACAATCATCACTGGTGACCGTTGATACGAATCCTACAACCTATTGGCACATTTATTGGAGAAACCAAATATTGATTTTCTTATCAGAGTTGAACAAGACAGGTCGGCTATGAGAGAAATACGCAAGCTTCCAATGAAAGAATTAGACACTAAAGTATCTTTTGCCATTACCACCTCTCAAACCAATATAGATAAAAAGAACGATTACATTTTTTTGCAGACACGAAAAAACGAATATACAGTACAAAAATTAAAGGAGGAAGCTGGGATTTTCCCAGTCCTTACCATATGCCATTTCGTGTTGTACGGTTCATGCTGGATACTGGCAAGTATGTAACATTGGCAACAAGTTACCAGATAGTTTTACACTATCTGAAATCAAAGAATGATATCATTCCCGTTGGGGCATAAAATGTACTTTCCGGGAGCTTAAGTACAGTTTAGGGCTGATTCACCTGCATCGTAAGAAAGATGAATTTGTAAAGCAGGAGATATATGCAGCAATGGTTATGTCAAAATTCTCCTCTCGCATTGCGAATCAAGTTGTAATTGAAAATGAAAAATCAGATATACATACTTATAAAGTCAATATGAAAATGGCAATTTATCTTTGCAAAAAGTTTTATAGAGCAAACAAGGGAAATGGTAAACGACTTATGCGTGATATAGCAAAGTATACCGAACCCGTCCACCCTAACCGTAAAGACGAGCGGAACATAAAAACAAAGTCATTTGTCGGATTTACCTATGGGATATCTGCATAGCACTGTTAATAGTATTTTATACTGTTTAAGAAGATTTTCAAACCACATTTACTGACTACTTCATACAAATCTTCATAAAATCATTTTTTCTTAGTCAAACATGAATCACTTTTAAATTCGGAAATTATGTTCCGAATTATTTCTATTTGCTTATCTGACAAACCATCCACGTTTACCATTACAGAACTGTCTATTTTTACCGACCTTCCTAAGATATAATCAGTTGATACATGGAAGATGTCAGCTAATGCCACCAGTTTATCAAGGCTTGGCTTTCTCTCTTGATTTTCATATGCACTGATTAACGCAGGAGTTACGCCGATTTGCCTTGCAATATCAGATTGAGAAAAATTATGCTTTTCCCGTAGCGCAATTAATCGTGTTGCTATTGATTCCATAAGTATCAACTCCTTTCAACTGTTAGTATAAAATATGGGTTGATACAAATGGTTATATACATTTTTAACTATATGTTGAAACATTAGGAATATTATGGTACAATACCTGTGTGTTTCAAAATACTAATTCTAAAGAGAGGGAGATACTAAAATGAAAAGAAAATTGATTTTATTGCCCATAATATGCACATTTGCAATTAGCTTGAATGGCTGTGGACATGAGCATGTATGGGTAGATGCTACTTGTTTAGTACCTAAAACATGCAGCGAGTGTGGAGAAAGCGAGGGCGAAGTTACAGACCATAAATGGGTAGAAGCCTCTTGTGAAAAAGCAAAACACTGTGAAGTATGCGGGGTAACGGATGGAGAACCTTTAAGCCATGAATGGTTAGAAGCAACCTATGAAGAACCAAAAACCTGTGCTTTATGCAGTTTGACGGAAGGAGAACCCTTACCGGAACCCTATTGTGTGAAAAACAATATTACCTTTGAAAATTTGCAGGATATGGAGCTGCCATTTGCTACGGCTTTTTCAGAAGATGGAGAGATTGTGGAGATAGATGGTCTTTGGGCAGATTCAGGAATGGCACATTACAGTTTTGGAGAAATAACTATCGAACCTTCAGAACAGGAAGGATACATTGATGTTACCATTCCATACAAAGTATCATTATCAACGGAAGTATATTTGGATACTACAAAGTTTGGCGGTGGATTTAGAATTGAAGCATCTTGGGCAGCCTTGAGTGTTGGGGATAGCTATACCGGATTATTTGTACCGTCTCAGGGCACTTATGGAAGTGATACAAACCAACATATTAAAAATTTTGAATGGAATGGAAACACTTATACATTAAGTTATACAAAAGATACAAATTCGGAAAGCGGTTTTACGGATTGGACCGGTGGGGACGAGTCGATTTATAATTGTACATATGACTTGTCTGCCGATATCGTTTATACAATCACAGTTCCAGAAGGATATGACGGCGCAGTATTGGCAATAGAGAGAAACGGCAAGGATGAGGTGAAACTGGGAAGGGACGAAGAAACAGACGAAAAGGATATATATTTTCTTGATGAGCATGATGCAGATTATTTTATTTTCTATCAGCTGTCAGATTTAATCCAATAAACATTACATGGGAAAAATGAGACAAGGGAAAGCGGTGTTTTGCAATGGATGTCGCTTTCCCTTATTTAATAGTATTCTTGAAAGACGACTTAACTTAACAAAGAGATGCTAAACTAAATGACATTGAGTACACATTCCTATGTTTTTTCGCAAATCTTATTACATCCAGTTAGAGCCGCCTAAATGACCGAAGATAATAGGAATGCCAGGATACCGTTCACATAAGGACATCAAGAGTTTTATCCCATCCACTGTAACCGGGTGGAAGGTATGCACCCAAATAGGATAAATCCTTGTGTTCTTCAATGCCCGGAAGATTGTATCCAACTGCATTTTTATGGGGAACATGATATGTTCATGGCTGTCTATCACCATTTTCAGAACCTCCTTGACAATTTTGGTATATTGACATTAGCATTAAGGAAAACTAAAATCAAGTACGCACTTTTTTGAAATAAGGTATCCTTTTTGAAACCGTGCGTGGAAAAGAGCAATACATAATGGCAAAGGTGCAGGCAGTAGATGAACAATGCCCGGTTGAACTTGGGCTGAATATCCTTAGTGGAAAATGGAAACTGAAAATATTATGGCGTCTCTCCAAAGGCATAATCCGTTTCAATGAGCTGCAGCGGTTCTTGGGCAGCATCACCACCAAGACACTGACGGAACAGCTCCGGGAACTGGAAGAACAAGGAATCATCCTTAGAACTGTTTTCCCGGAAGTCCCTCCGAGGGTTGAATATTCATTAAGCGAAATACGCAATACCCTGAAACCAATCTTAGGCGGGCTCTGTGAATGGGGAAAGGCTTACCAGGAATATCAGAAGCATATTGGCCACAAAGCTTGCAAGCATTTCTTTTTTTTTCATGGTTGTATATTAGGGCATTTTTGTTTTGTGGATTTCTACAAATATCAATTATCCTTTTCAGTAATGGACTATATTCCCCCTCTTTGTCTGTAAAATAATTCTCAATTTGATTTTCCAAAACAAACTTTCACAATTTAGACTCTTCATCTTTCCATGGTGTCTCATATAAATACTTCTCATAACAGACTTCCTTTGGAGTTCGGAAATAATATTCTTCTTTTACCCTGTCAAAAACCCATAATTTATTGTCATCAGATGTGAAATTCCTAAGATAGAACTGAGGAACATAATGCTGCTTCTTAGTCATGCTCCAATTCCACCTTCACTTCATCTGCCGTTATCCAACACTTTTCCTCTGCAGAGTCCTCTGCTTCTTTCAATATAGCCAGGAGCCTTTCTGATGCTCGACGCTTTAACACCATATTTTCCTCATCCACAAGTCGTTTCTCCAGCTCACAAAAAAAGTCTCTGCAATCACGACCTTTTCCTGCTTCAATGTCATAATAACTTTCCTTTACCATCTGCCGTATTTGATTCTGATCTAAATCTCGTCTATTATCCGAAATGTGTTGTTCCCAACTCATGCAAATCACCGCTTTCTGTCAAATATATCTTAAGTATCTTCACGAAGTCTTGATTTCTCATCATAATTACCATTATCACTTAGCCAAAAAACAGAAAAGGAACAATACATTCTATATATTTTACCTATTCTAAATATGATAAGATATATTTTGCTATCTCCTCTGACACTTGATAATATGTTATAAATTCTCCCCGATCACTATATTCACCCGGAATTATTTCCTCAATATAGTAATTACCATCGCTTTTATAAAGTATCTGGGTATTCATTTCTTTTAACTCTTTTTCATTACTATGCCTTGATAACATAAATCTGACAATTTGGCATTCAACTTCTTCTGGATTTGGTGCATCATCTGCATATTCCCACTGATCCAAAGCCAACCCGTTCAGATATTGCGCTATTTCAGAAATATCGTCTATTTCATTCAGCAAAGTGTTTTTGTCTGCTCCGTAAAACTG
>CAJTLR010000113.1 GCA_910577185.1 uncultured Acetatifactor sp. | reverse complement strand
TATCAACCACCTTTCTTGGAATTCCCTATGTTTGTATTATATAGGAAGCTCCTTTTAAATATTGTTCTTTTTTCGCCGGATTACATAAACCAAGTTTTACATTTGGAAAAACCTGCGGCAGTTCAAACGGCATCATATCCGGTTTGATATATGCCGACAAGTCTGCCCTTACATTTCTGTCTTCCATCAGTAAACATTTATATAATGCATATTGAAACATCTGGTTTCCAAGCCCATGACTGAATGCCACTATCAGTTCCTGCACTTCAGGATCTTCATTTTCTTCCAGATACAGTTCCTGCATTTTTTCAGTGATGCGGAATATAATGGCTCCTCTTATGCCGTAATCACAAAGTAACTGTTTTTTTATTTCATCTTCAAACCTTTTATTCGCAACAATTACAACATATCTTTCTGACTTTAAAATTTCGGGCGGGCAAATAGGAATCCCATTCAGTTCTGTATTCCAGATCCGTTCATCATTATCTATATAGCACACAATTTCAATGCTTTCCTTATAATAATGATATGCAACTCTTCCCCATTCACCGGCTCCAAAAATAACTGCCTTTTTTTCTTTATGTGCTACCTCATAAACGCAACCATCAGACATGATATTTTCCTGCTTCACTTTCCGCTTTCATTTGTGTCCTTATTTTTTTTCCACAGCATACAGAACAACATCGCCACTGGCAGCGCCATAATATCTCATGTAAAAACTATACTTGTCCTGGATCTTCAGTATCAGCTGCGGAATTTTCCATATATCAGACTTTTTATGGTAAATGGATACTGCCAACAGGGGACAGTATTCTCGGATCATCTTTTTTGCTCCCTCCAGAACCTTCATTTCGTATCCTTCCACATCCATTTTTATAAATGTCACCGGCTGATTCTGGAGAATATTGTCCAGCAGCTGCGTTTTTACCTTCAGACTGCTGTCTTCACACAGATAGGACATTTCACCTTCTCCCATAACGCCAAGCTCTTGTTCGACATCTGAAAGGCCTACATTGAAAAGCGTTATGTTGGGATATTGTGCCAGATTATCCTTACATACCTTATAGTTTCTGATATCCGGTTCAAATGCGTATATCCTGGCATTTTCATTCCTTGTCCGCTCCATATAGTTGATGGAATCTTTGCCATCATAACATCCCACATCAATAAAAATTTTCTCTCCATTGATAACCGGTTCCACACATTCCTGCTCAAAATAAATGTTCCTGGCCCCTTCCTGGTCAAAATCGTTGAGAACATATATATCATCTGCTACAACACCCATGGATACCAGGTTATCCACAATTTTTTCACTACCCTTCATATTGGATACAATGATGACCGTACCCTTTGTATATAAATTCATGAACATTTCCGGATCGATTATTTTAATATTCTGATAACTTTCCTGTTCCGTACTAATGTCTATAAATCCACCCCAGTTAAAATCGGAAAACAACTTCACAAGCCTTTTTCCCCTTATCCCTGCTCCATATATATAAGGCGGTTTTTCTGCATGGCATAACAAAGAGTTTAGTTTTTTCCCTCCTTCTGTCTGCAGGATGACATTTTTCATGTATTTATAGTCCCTGGTCAGACTAAGCATCAGGCGGCTCACGAATATTTCCCTTGAAACATCATCCTGCATCTTATCATATATCCGGACAATGTCATTTATAAAGTCCGGCTGATCATCTAAATCATCCGCATAAGGAAAACATATTCTTTCATCCATCTCCATACCCCCGTTCCTGCCTGTCTGACAGGCTTATGTCAGTCACGTTTATTTCACCTGCATTGCCGGCATTACCTTATCCTTGTTTTCCAAAGTAAATCCCCTGCATTTTCTGCAGAAATTTGTGTATCCCTTTGTCGTATAACCCAGACGAAATTCTACAAGTTCCTTCTTTTTCTCAGAAGTAAATTGGGTCAGATCATAGGATTCTTCCAAATCCTGTTCTCCCGCAATTCCTGCCACAGTTGCATAAGCCGCATAGTTGCAGCTATACAGTTTTCCATCCCGTAATTCCTGCCAAGACTGGTTGCATGCTGACCTATGTGCCTCCAGTTGCTCATCTGTCATGGCAGAATAATCTGTTTTCTCGGGTGCCAGGTCAATCCAGTTATCAACCTTGTTAATGTAGTAATCTACATGGAATTCTTCTAATTTACCAATTACTTTATCAAATTTCTCTCTAAACTGCGGAACTGCCTCCCGATAATCATCTACGGTAACTTCCACATGGTACCTGGCCAGTTTTTCCAGAATTTCGTTATCAGGTACAATGGTTCCGTTTGTCACCGTGCGCAGTTTGTCAATCCTATGGCCATAATTTTTATCTATATATTCTACCAGATCTGCAGTATGCTTATATAACATAGGTTCCCCGCCGCTTATATGGAACAGCATAATACGATCCACGCAGGAAAAAAACAAATCCACATCTTTTACCAGTGCATCCCATTCCCTTACATAGTATTCTTTCGCAAAAGGATTGAAGTTAAGACAATGCCTGCACTTTAAGTTGCATATCGTGCTGGGCAGGAATGAAATACCTGAAAAGTATACCCTGTCATTTTTGTAGACATTATAGACGGAAAGAAATTCTTCAATCACAAAGAAATCTTCATTTTCCACATATCCCCGCTGTTTTAGCTGTTCCATGGGCACAATCCTGGCCAGCTGCGACATTGTTATGATAATTCCTTCATCGGGAGCAAGATTTATTTCCTCAAGGGAATAACATTTCTTTCCCTGGATACTGTCTCCTTGCTTATTCAGATCATTATCGATATACCCGTTAATCTGTATCTCTGCCGAAAGCGTATTTATGAACTGCCTTCCATAATCCCCTGCACCAAATAGATAAAAACTTCTTTTTTCTGCCATTTTCTGATATACAGCATCATACTCATGTCCCTTGTTTCTCCACTTCATAGCCATACCTTTCTGCCATTTCCCAACGTAAACAAGCTTATTGTTCCAATAAATTTTGATATCGCTGTATTCTCTCCGGATAATCCCTATTTAAATCAATATACTCTTTTTCATATTTTTTCATTATTTTCCGAAATTTTTCCTTGTCTGTTTCCTGGCCCCGGGAAACTGCAATTTCCATTGCATTGCTGCCATGATACGCCAAAAAACGTTTTACATAACGGATAGTTTCGGATTCTATATTTTCTTCCTCAAATCTATTGATAACAGCCTCATATGCCTTTAGACTATCCATAAGCTTTTTTGTATCTTTTGTATGTGAACCGGAACTTTCTCGCTGAGTATAATGATAGAATGCCGCTTCCACATATTTTGCTCTTTTCACCTTCAAAGCTGCCTCGGCCAGATAAAGTACATCTCCACCCAATTGCAGCGTCTCATCAAATAAAAGTATTTTACCTTGTTTATTTTCCAGTGTACTCCGTTTAAACAGCTTATTCCATAGGTATGCAAATCCTCTATAAGAGTCACGCATATAAATATATTTTAATAATTCTGCTCTTCCAAACACTTCTTTTGTTACATAAAGTCTGTTTTTTATCTCTTGGCAGTCTGTTGAATTATCCTTGAACCATGCAGATGCTACCATATCAACATTCCAGTCCTCCAGTTCGTGTACTAATGTCTTATACATATCTGGTTCAACCCAGTCATCACAGTCGCAAAATGCAATATATTCTCCTTCTGCCAGCTTTAACCCTATATTTCTGGCACTGCTTTCACCTGCATTCGGTTTATGAATGACCTTAATTTGTTTATGAGCCGAAGCAAATTCGTCAACAATTTTTTCTGAACCATCTGTGGATCCATCATCAACGCAAATAACTTCTATCTCCTGGTATGTCTGGTTCATAAGGCTTTCCAAACACTTTGGCAGTTCAACTTTTGTATTGTAAACTGGAAGTATTACTGATACTTTTTTCACATACATCTCCCCATTAGCATTCAATCTGTTTTCAGGTTTTAAAAATTCACATCACTGAAATATATGTAATAATAACCTTTCTCTCCCGCATGGGATCGAATTCCACAAGAAACACGTCCTGCCACTGTCCCAGCTGCATTTTTCCGTCCTGACAAGGAATGTTTGCCTCACAGCTAAAAAAAAGCTGCCTCATATGAGAATACCCGTTTATCCTTTCCGTAATAGGTACATCGCGGATCCCAATCATGTCATGACGGTAATTGCCGTTTTGGGGCCATGTCTTTTCCAGATATTCCTCCACGTCGCTCAACAGCAGAATTTCCCCTTCCATGACTTTGATAGCGCAGGTAGTATGCGCCACAAAAACATTCACAATACCTGCTCCCCTCTGGTCTCGGATCAGATCACTGATTTCATTCTTCAAGCTGATGAACTGCTTCTCTGTTTTAACCACGATCTCCTTCTTAAACATTAACCAGCGCCTCGACATTCTGTAAGCTTACATTAATATGTTCCCCCGGTTTGTAACGTCCTTCAACGGCATATAAGACAATGGTTGCAAAGTCATCCGGCCGGAGCAGTGTGTTCTGGTCCTCGTCCGGATAAAGCCCCCGTCTCATTTTGGTTGCTGTTCTTCCCGGAGATATGCAGACGGCATAAATACCGTCTTCTGCCCAGCACCTGGTTGCCATTACAACTGCCGCCTTTGATGCACAATAGGCACTCCATGTCCCATGTACTTTTGTGGCGGCAGAAGATCCAATGTTTATGATCAGTGCTTTCACATTCCTTTTCAGTACGGCTGCAGTACAATTGAAAGTGCCGAAAAGATTTATGTCAAGGGCCTTTTTATCATTATCTATTTCACAGTTCTTAACAGACTGGGGAAAAACATATCCGGCATTGTTAATCAGGATATCAGGTGTAAATTCCTCTATGAATTTTGTGACGGCTCTGGTGTCTGTCACATCCAGTTCCCACCTGCCTGGAGCTTTCACTTCATATCCCCCGGCATTGGCCAGTTTCCTTACAATTGCCTGCGCAATGTCCCCATGTCCACCGGTAATTAACACTTTTTTCAAAACATTCACTCCTCTGTACTCCAGGTATCCATTAGCTTGTCAACAATGACCAGATCTCCTGGGTATGTCACCTTGACCAGATTTTCTGTTGTCTCAATCAGATGCGGGGAAATTCCGTGGTACTCAAACATCACTCTGGTCTCGTCTGTCATGTCCTGATACCTTCCGGATTCCAGTGCCTCCCTGAGCAGACGGTAATCAAATGCCTGGGGAGTCAGCAATTCATACAGTTCCTTACGGTTTAGGTATGTGCCATCCCTTTTTATCACAGTATTTACCAATGGCATGACAAATGAGGATGATGGACTCTTGTCTGACAAAATTTCCCTGATCTGCCGCCCTGTAACCAAAGGTCTGGCAGCTTCTGCCACAATAACCCGCTCAGTGTCCCGGACCAGTTCCCGCAGTCCCCGGATCACGGATTCTGTTCTTGTGTCTCCACCCGGAATGTCAATCCCCACAACCACCACATTGTCCCGCTCCACCACAGCACACACCTTGTCATACACATGTTCCCACAAGGGCCGTCCTTTCAGTTCGCAGAACTGTTTTCGGCCGCGGAACCTTTCACCTTTTCCACCGGCCAGCACAATACCCCCAAGACGCCTCTCCTGGTTCATTTTCCACAACCTTTCTGCAGGTGCTGGATTATTTCCATATATATTCTTCCACCTTATCTGCCACCCTGCTGCTTGCCTTACCATCAAAAACCAGACCAACGGCTTCCTCGAAACTTTTCGTCCTGGAGGCATATGTTTCTTCTTTAAAGCAGAGTATATTTTTTTCAAGCTCTTCATTGTTCCGTGCAACCGGGTAGGGAAGCACTGTGTCAATGCCTGGTGTCATTTCCTTATTGTTCGTAACCGGAACATGGGAATTTTCTGAAAAATTCCAGAGCAGACTTCCCCTTTCATGCAGGTATTGTTCGATGTCGTCTATGTAAAGGAATACTGGAATGCGGGCAAAACCTGCATCCATTGCTGCACTGGAATAGTCCGTAACGAAAACATCCATTGCCGCCAATATTTCATTCATGTCGTCTGCCTTGCTGAGATCGATCACTTGTTCAGAAAAAGATCCAGACTCATGGCCTGCTACCTGGGGATGTAGGCGTAATCCCAGATACCACTTTCCACCGAAACGGGTTTCAAGGCTGTGCAGCAGCCGCTTAAAATCCAAGGTCCATGATCCGGAATAGACGGAACGTTTTCCAGCTTCTGACTTTTCCCTGAATGTGGGGGCATACATAACTATTCTGATTCCATCATCCAATCCGTACTGCTGTCTGAATCTTGCTCTCTGTTTTACCCGATTTCCATACAGTACATCACATCTTGGTGCTCCTGCCCGCAAGAAGTTCCCTTCATACACAATACCCTTGGGGTCAACTTCCACACACCAGTCTGAATCTATCACCAGTCTGTCAATCATTTTCGAATCATTTCTACTTACAAGGTAGGCCATTTTTGAAAATGCCTCTCCTCTCCATAGTCCCATACTCTTGAAACCGATTGTTCCATGCCAGGTATTAATGTAATATTGCCCTTTCCGCTTGCAGGTACCGTAGGGCTTACGGTAATTGTCTATCCATATCTTAGATGTGGACAACCAAAAGGCCCTGCTCCATAAAGTATTGGGAACTTTCCTTACATATGGCGGAAAATCCTTCCCCATGTCATTGACGAACCAGACAAACTCGTATTTACTGCTTCTCTTATGTAATTCCTCCACAATATACCTGGGATTGCACCCAAACCCGCCTTTTCCTTCAAAGGTGCACACACTGATTCTGTTCCTTCTGACTGGAAACAGCCGGCACAGTATGAAACATATTTTATTTCCCAATGCCTTTATTTTTCGGTATAGAATATAGTTTTGTTCGCTTTTTAACACTTAATTCACATCCAGTAACATAATAAAGGAACATACTCACAAGTTTTTAAATAAGACACATTGGTCATCCATGCACTTGTGCCGGATGATGCGGTTGTTCACCGCTTCGCTCCCCGGTACGTCATGAGGCACTG
>CAJTLR010000112.1 GCA_910577185.1 uncultured Acetatifactor sp. | reverse complement strand
TATAGGGACAGTCTGCGCTTTTTTATCCCCCGCAAGATTCTGTTTCATAGTAAATGCAAATGCAATTCATTCGCATTTAGAACTATAGCACATTTTATCGGTTTGTCAAGCTTCCTTTTTCCGGCACAGCACAAAAAACATTGCGAGAAGGACTCCCGACGCCAGCAGGATCATTCCCACCGGAGCCAGAATCCTTGCCTTGTGCAGGCTGTCTGCAGCCTCCCGGATCATAAGGGGTTCTCCCATAGCCTCCACTTCTTCCTTTGTATAGCCGATGTCTTCCATATACTGGGACAGCAGATAGGGAAGCCTGCCCCGGGCCTTTTCCACATATCCCTCCACCTCCACCACTGTCTCCGGCAGATACCCGCTTTCCAGGTAGTCAAAAGTCTCCTCCAGCAAAATGTCCATGGCTTTCTTTTTCTCCGGGGAAACCGCTAAAACGATTATCCCCTCCGCAGCCGGAAGCGCATAGTAATATGCCTGCACCCGGCCCCTTGCCGTTTCTGTCATGTCCGCAAAGCAATCATAGGTATAAGGTACCCGGCCCGCCACATGCATGCCTTCCCCGGCTCCGTGGTCCAGCAAATACGCTATGTCCACTGCCGGCTTCAGCGCTGTCAGAAAATTTTGCAGGGTTGCCAGAAGGAGAAAAATCCCCAGAATACACAAAATCATGACTGCGGCAATCCGTCTGCCCTGCTTTTTCCCCTCCCGGTCCGGCCCGTACTGCCCGGACACAGCATTCATATCATTGCTCCGTTTTCTGTTCCGCATCCCATCTTCCTCCCCGCATTTTTGGAATCAGCAGGCCTTCTCCCGCCAGGACTTATACATGCTGCCAAAACCGTTATATTTCCGCTTCTGCCCGGTTCCATCACAGCAGGGCGGGTATTCCATCCTCCTCTTCCTCCAGGAAATTCTCCTGAATCCACTCCCTGATGCCCGAAATCACTTCCACCATACCCTGACTGACAAAATTTTCCGGCACCACAATTTCTTCCGCTTCCCTGGAACTTATGGTAAGCGAAAGCGACCGCAGGGCCCGGAGACCGTCATCCGGTATATGGATTCCCAGTTTTTCCAGAATGCGTTCCTTTCCGGAAACCAGTTCCCCGGGATTTTGGATGGTAATTCCCAGCTCGCCAAATGTTTCCGGCTCTCCGGACGCCCGGAAATACACCCGCACATGTTCTGTCTCCAGCGAAAAAAGCTCTCCCCTGTTTCCTTTTTCCCTTGACATGCCCCACAGCAGTGCAAAGTATCTGCCCCTGGAAAAGCCGCTGTCCTGAAGGGGCAGCGCAAAATCACGGGCATTTTCCAAACTGATTCCGAACAGCTGCTCTGCCTGCTCCATGGTCATATACACCGGTTCCTTCTGCTTCGGCATCAGATGATACAGAACCTTATACCGTTGCGTCAGATGCTTTCGTATGGATTCATAAGTGGTGGTGACACTTATGACATCTGTGTCATTACTCAGATAGAACTCTGCAAAAGGCTCCTCCGCTCCCTCCGTGTAAATTACCGCATGAATTTTGTCATCCCAGATGCCGCCTTTTACCGTAAGCCGGTCCAGGGCACTCTCGTGGGTTCCGGTAAGCTTTGCCAGCATTTCCAGCTGCTTTCCGGTTTCCTCCGGAAGCTTACTCCTGTCCAGTTCCGCTTCCAGCTCATAAGTACAATGTAGAAAATCCAGATTTTCCGCCAGCAGGCCGGCGGACTTCCACACCGGGTAAAAATAAAAAAGCGCTCCCATTGCCACCACTGCAGCAAGGAGAACTGCCCCGGACACGATTCCCTTTCTTTTTTTCATAAATCAGATCATTCCCTTCGCCCTTCGCAGGCCACAAACCGGCTGACGGATTCCTGTGCCCGGTTCATTTCTTTTTCCTGTTTCCCCTGCCTTCTTCCGGAAAAAACAAGGGGGGATATACAATAGTAGTATACCACCCCCCTGATGCGGCTTCAACTCTTTTTCACGTTTTATACTGTCAGTACTTTTTTCTGTCCTCCCCATGGATTCACGGACCGGGAAAGAACCTACCTGCCGGAAACCTGAAAGCGCTGATATATGGGTTTTCCAATGGCGGCAAGCATCGCGCCTGATGCCAGATAAATCACCGGAACCGCCTGCCATGGGGTAAAATAATGGCCAAACACGGAAACCGTGTATTTCCCGAACACATTCCAGGGTGCCAGAAAAGACCAGGGAAGCCAGCTCCATATCTGCGCCGGCACTCTGTACTGCTCCGGCATGCTCACAATCATCGCCAGGAGCAGCAATCCGGCCGAAGCTGCCAGTGTGCCAATGTTACTTTGCAGCAGTTCTGACAAAACCATCACAAATACACTGACAGCCACCGCGGTCACCAGCATGTTTCCATATGCAATCATAACAGCCTGCCCGCAGGTAACCGGATCCGAACTATTTGTGTATATCAGCTGAAAAGCTGCCTGAAACCCTTCTGTTCCATACAGGCATATGACCGGGAAAAAAACAAATGCAAAAAGCAGGATTGTGCTTATGGCGGCAAAACTGATCCCCACTGTTATCTTCGCCCAGTACAGACTTGTCTTTCCCAGGGGACTGCTTAAAACAATCTGGTCTGTTTTTCTGATATGCTCATCCGAAAATATCCCCGAAAGACATATTGCAATCAGCATCAGCTGAAAAAGTCCAACTGTCTGATAACCCGAGATAATATTGTGATATGCCTCATGTGCTTCATAGACATACGGCTTTTTTATCTGTTCTTCCCGTTCTCTCCAAAACTCCATTTCTCCCTTTGACAGCCCCAGGTCTTCCCACCGGGACGTCAGCCATGTCTGCCTTCTTGCATACATATCGTCTTCGTCCGGCTGCCAGGACGTGATCATTTCGGATGTCTGCATCCCTGACAGATTGCGTATGAAATTGAAGATTTCACTATATGGACGTGCATATTTTCCGTATTCTTCCGTTGCGGTATAATGCGTTCCCGGTATCTCCGGTATCTTTCTGTATGCAGCGATTGTCTCTTCCAAAAGCTCCTGGCTGATTTCCCTGCCGCTCAGCGCCCTGGCATACGCCTTCTCCTGCTGATACATATTATAGTTTGTGTCTATGAATTTTCCATCTATATAATAATCTCCCAGAAACGGCGCAAACAGTGAAATGAGAATCATCAGGATACTCAGGGAAAATGAAATCCAGACTATTTTTTTACTCAATAATTTTTTACACTCATATCGGTATAGAACTCCAAAATGTTTCATGACTGATCCTCCCCGCCAATATGCCTTAAATAAAAGTCCTCCAGACTGCCCTTGCCTTCGTCCCACTTATCCTGGTATATCAGCCGTCCATCCTTCATAATCAATACTGTGTCCGCAATTTGCTCAATATCCGATACAATATGTGTTGACAGCAGCACAATGCATTCCTTTCCCAGATCCTCTGTCAGATTGCGAAATCTTACCCTCTCTTTCGGGTCCAGCCCGGCAGTCGGTTCGTCCAGCACCAGAAGCTTCGGCTGGCCAAGTAATGTCTGCGCAATTCCCAGCCGCTGTTTCATGCCCCCCGAATAAGTTTTTATTTTCTTTCCGGCAGCATTTTGTAAGGATACCAGTTCCAGAAGTTCCTCAGTTTTTCGTTTTGCCCGGGGTTTTGCCACTCCTTTTAATGCCGCCATATATAAAAGGAAATCCCGTCCCGAAAATTCGGGATAATAGCCGAAGTCCTGGGGTAAATACCCTAAAACAGCGCGATATTCTTCTCTTCCCACATCCATCCCATCGAAAGAAATTGTGCCTTCCGTAGGTTTCAATATCCCGCATATCATTCTCATGAGCGTTGTTTTTCCCGCTCCGTTTTCACCCAGCAGCCCGTAAACACCCCTTTGCAGTTTTAGGGAAATCCCGTCAACCGCAATATGATTCTTATATTGTTTTGATACTCTGTCTATTACGAGTTCCATACCAGTTCCTCCGTTTGTCTGATAGTGTGACATATCTCCTGTGCCATTTTGCCGATTAAAAAAACGGACAAAATAATCCACCAGTGTATATAGCAAAGCTGATAAATAAAACCGGCAATGATATGCAGCATCCAGCCGCCTCCCCCAACCAGCACCGCGGCACACATGCAGCCGTAAAAGGATTCCCTGCCATGAAACCAGCGGGTGAGGCATAAACTGATATTCACAGTCAGCAGATAAGGGACCATCAGGTAGAGTCCTGTCTGAAGCAGGGAAGTGTTGCTGCCGATACGGCACAGCGGGATAAGACAGCATATGACAATGACATCAAGCAGCCCCAGAACACTCATTCTTGCAAGCATTACACTTTTCAGCGAAAATCTTGTGGACATTTCAAATTCCTGCATGCCATACATTGCGGATCGCACGCTTTCCGTTACAGCCAGCAGGGCAAGAAACGGAATCAGTGCGGATATGACCCACAAAGTATCCGGTTTTATGCCCCCGGCGCCCAGCAGCGCAGGCAGCAGGAATAACCCTGAGAGAATCAGGACTTTTTTTCTTAAATAGGTTATCTGTATCAAAACAAACTGCCACATGCTGATCCGCGGTATGGCCAGTGTCCTTAAAAACTTCGCTTTCTCCTGCTGATCAGGTGCCGGGACTTCAAGCACTTCTTTTATCCTTTGTTTCAAATACTTGTTCATTCAAAAAATCCCTCCTTTTTCAATGATTCCTTCAGCCGCTTTAATGCCTTTGACAGCCTGCGGTAAACGCTAAACCGTGATATTCCTGTCATCCTGCAGATTGATGTGACAGAAATCTCATTTACATACCGCAAAAACAATAATTCCTGCTCTTCCCGGGGAAGTTTCTCTATGGCAGCTCTCAATACCAGGTTATTGATCCATTCTTCCGCCGTGTCACCGGAGGCGGTGTCTTCCACATCCTCCACATTGTAAACCGGTTTTTTCCGAAACTCATCCGCACATAAGTTTTTTGCAATCGTATATAAATATGACAATTCCCTGCCGTTATCAAGTCTTAAATCCTGCCCGAAAAAGCGAAGAAAGGTTTCCTGCGTAATGTCCTGGGCCAATTGCCTGTCGTATATCCGGAAACAGCAATAGCGGAATATTTTATCATATTGTTCTTCAATATCCATGCGCCACAATACCTCCCTCCATAATGTATAACGGATATGAAACCCAAAATGTGCGGGTTATTTTATTTTTTTATAAAATTATCTGCATTTCATTTTGCAGGGAAACTGAGTTGTTTTCCTTCCATATTGATTCGGCCAATATATTTTCCCATACAGAATAAGCAGAATGCAGCGGCCTGTATGGATACAAAGCTGCACAGTCTGCCGGTTCTGCATTTTATTTCGTCATATGAAGTAAAGGGGGAATGAATGTTTCACCAGATTTTGTGACCGTATTATATTAATTACAGATGGGCGTATTGCCGAAAAGGGGACACACGATGAACTTCTATGCCTGTTAAAGTCTCATGGGAGATATAATCTGGAAATTGCCGAGAAACTTCACTTAACTCCCGCAACCGCTTCACATCATATGAGTATGCTTCTCACCAACCATATGGTAATGGTGGAAAAGAAGGATGGACGGGTGTATTATCAATTAAATCAGGATACGTTAAGAGAAATTATGAAATACTCTACGGAGATTTTCTTATGACGCCTTCCATTTTCCAGCATTTTGCTTCCGAAGTATATGTATACTATATTAGGTTTACCAGAAACTACACGCAGATCACGAAACGGGTGGCTACAATGTGCAGTGTGTTATACGCTCTGTCGGCGTTGCCGCGAAAACGCGGCTGCCAGCCGGGAGAGCAGACACCTCCCTTAAAAATCGCAAGTTGGTGCTCAATTATGTGGGTACATACAAATAGCAGCTTTTCACATGGTCATTTACAATTCCGATTGCCTGCATATACGCATATACAATCGTACTGCCTACAAACTTAAAACCGTGTTTTTTTAAGTCTTTGCTGATTTTATCTGAAAGCGGCGTTGTTGCAGGAATGTCAGTTTCCGATTCGAAATGGTTATGAATCGGTCTGTTCTCAACATAAGACCAGATAAACGCATCAAAACTTCCGTATTCTTCTTGTACTTTGATGAATTGTTGTGCATTTATGATTGCCGACTTGATTTTCAGCCTGTTGCGAATGATTTTGGCATTTTGCATTAACGCATCAATTTTTGCTTCATCATAGAGAGCGACTTTTTGATAATCAAACTCATCAAAGGCTTCTCTGAATGCGATTCTTTTATTCAGTATCGTCAGCCATGACAAGCCTGCCTGCATACCTTCGAGAATGAGCATCTCAAATAATTTTCTGTCGTCATGAACCGGCTTTCCCCATTCCTTGTCATGATACTCCTTATAAAGTTCCGTGGATGCCCACGAACATCTTTCTCTATCGTCTTTTTTCATAAAATCCTCTCCTTTACAAATTCCGTTTTCCTGCTCCATTCACTATGTCTATCCTATCATGGAACTGCGAATTTTTCTACTACAAACAAAATACAGAGTGAAAATACTGCTGTTCATCGTTACCCAATCATGCGTAATGATATTTCTGTTTCTGCCGCATGAAGAATAGGAGAGCTACAATAAAAGCCAGCGCTTCCGCAACAGCCATAGCCGTCCATACTCCATTAAGGCCAAAGAGATATGGCAAAATAATGATTGCAAGACCCTGAAATAGAAAAATTCTGCCGAAAGCTATGGCAGCCGACACAAAGCCATTGTTCAAAGCAGTAAAAAATCCCAAACACCATATATTAAACCCACAGAACACAAACGCGCCGCCTGCCGTTACCGTAAGCACAAGTCCCATTGTTGGCTTTTCCGCCGCCGGGAGCAGACTTTGAAATACGGTTTGGAGCATAACTGCTGTTTGACAGGAAATCATAATGCTGCCATATAATACACTTTTTTCCAGCAAATCGCCAGTCACTCCCATCATAATTGCGGCCGGACGCATAATCAGAAGTCCAACAACAGTCATGGCAACGCCTGTCATCACAGTAAACCCCCATGCCCCGCGTTGGCACCACTGCGCATGAAACAGGGGCAA
>CAJTLR010000111.1 GCA_910577185.1 uncultured Acetatifactor sp. | reverse complement strand
ATAGACAGTATCATTCAGAAGATAGCCGGTGCTCGGCTCGATCTCCCGCACAGTCCAGTTATCACCGCAGACATAGTACCGGGTCATAAAACTGCCGTCCGGCCCGGTGGTATAGGTGTCTACCAGCTCGCCGTTGTTGTAAATTCCATAAGTCGCCCCGGCAAGGGTGGCGTCGCCCTGGGCGGTGCCGGTATCTGTGTCGCTCTTGATTACACGGACGCGGAACTTTTTCAGGATATTGCTGAAATGCACCGTGGAGGTCTGGCCGCTTTCAACAGTGACATACTGCGCGGAAGGGGTCACATAGCGGTCCACCGGCAGCTCCTTCACCAGATAGGTGCCGGGCAGCAGCTTTTCCTTGATCTGCCCGTTTTCCCCGGTAGTGACAGTTTCATCCACCTTATTCCCCAGAATGTCCGTGCCGGAGATATGGAAAGGAATCCCGGACACAATGCCGTCCTCACTGGTCTTGACGATCTTTGCGGTGCCGTAGGTTTCGGTTTTGATCTTTACAAAGAAAGAGACCGGATCGCTGGCGCCGGTCATCATGGTCTGGTAGCCGGGCCTCCCCCAGATCAGCATGTCATTGGCAACCGGGATGTCCTTTCGGAATTCAAAGGTGACAGGGTCCATAATCATGTTCTTACTGGTAAACGTGTACTTGTTCCCATTTCTTGTAACGGAAACGCCGCTGCCTTTCAAAATCTCCAGATTGATTTTCAGGTTATTGGTGTCCGTGACAGTAAGGGTATAAACTTTTTTCTCCGTGTCCCATTTCAGTTCCAGCTCCGGGGCTTCGCTTTTCTTTGTGGATGTGAAGGACGGCACGGTGGAATGAGAGGCAACCTGCTCTAAAATCCAGTTGTAGGCTCTTTCTGCCGGGCGTCCGGCG
This sequence comes from uncultured Acetatifactor sp., assembly GCA_910577185.1. Classification (GTDB taxonomy): domain Bacteria; phylum Bacillota; class Clostridia; order Lachnospirales; family Lachnospiraceae; genus Acetatifactor. The sequence continues at coordinate 6,294 of CAJTLR010000111.1, read as the reverse complement.
ATCACACTGAAATACTGATCGGCGTCTGCATGGCCGTTCCCGTGGCGGCTGTAAGAATCGCTTCGAAGCTGCTGCTGGTACTCCCAGAGGATGATCTGTGTCGCCATTTTATAATCATCCTCGTTAATGCCGGACACAGGGAGAGAAGCGCCGGGTTTCCAGCCGTAGATCGCCGTGAGGGTGATCCCCCGCCTTGCCTCGGAAGGAAGAAGGTTTAAGTAATTGCTGTTGGTGCCGCTTTCCGATGTATAGGTATTGTCAGAAGTGTTATAGGCAATGCCGCTCTCCACACAATAGACCTGCTGGCTGCTCCCGTCCGAAGCTGTCAGCATGTAATGCCGGTAGGCGCTGCCTCCGGAGTTGGTACGCACATCCATCGTCCCGTCAGAATTGTAGACCAGGTAGGTGTAGGGCGCCGGGCTGTAATAATGCTGCCCGTCAGAACCGACATACTGGTCTCCGAGCCAGGAGCTTGCCTTCTGGCCCACGGAGGCGGCAAACGCCTGGGAAGGGAACGCCCCGCAGAGACATACCGCGCAGAGCAGGAGCGCCAGGAGCCTTTTCAGGCCGTGCTTTTTCATATTTACCATAAAAATCCTCGCTTTCTTATATGATTGGAATACAAAAGGACAGCTTTACTCGCTGTCCTCCTGTCCATCGTTGATCCTGTCCTCAAAATCGTCCTCGGAGAGATATTCCGTCCCGCCGTAAGCCTCGTCCGGGTCGAAGCCTTCGCCATACCCGTCATCCTCGAAATCTTCTTCATCCTCTGCCTGCTGTTTCGGACGGACGATCTTCACATAATAACCAACGCCGCCTGCCGCAAGCAGGGCAATGATAATGGAGATGATTGTGCCGGCGCTGCCCTTGTCCTTTTTCGGCTGTTCGGCTTGTGTGGGTTCCTCCGTTTCCGCAGGTTTTTCCTTCCCGGCGCAGCCCTTCCGGTCATTCTTGCAGACCGGGCAGGCGGTATCGACTTCCCCCGCCGCGCATTTATCCGTACAGGTGCAGACGTCCTCTGCCGGAATCACGCTCATGGTGCCCTCGCTCTTTTCTGCCAGAGCCATCAGGTCGGCCTCGGTAACGCCGTTCAGGAAGTAGACGTTGTTGCCGTCCCGCTTTCCGTCAATAATCAGATAGAACACATTCCCGTCCTCGGTGGTGATGGTGTAAAACTGTTTATCCCCATCTTCCCCGGTGGCCGTATCTAACACTGTGCCGGTGCCCTCCGGGGTAAATGCGCCGTCCGGGATAGCGGAAGCGGTTTCCGTTTCCTCCTGGGAATCGGAGCTGCCGCCATTTGTGCCGGAGGCTGTATTGCCGCCGGTATTGGCGTCCGTATTCGTACCTGTATTAGAACCGTTCCCGGAATGGCTGCTGCCGGAATTACTGTTCCCGGAATGGCTGCTCCCGGCATTGCTGTTTGTGCTGCCGGGGGAAACAGCCTGGGCCTGCGCCGGTTTTACCGCCGTGCCGCTTTGGTTCTGCTGCGTTGCAGCCGCAGGTTTTTCCGTGGGCGCCGGTTCCTCATAATAGGGGTTCTCAAACTTCACGGCTTTTGAGCGGTTCCCGGCATAATCCTGGGCGTACACGCTTACCTGCTTTTCCGTGCCGGCATAATCCTTTAAGGTGACGGAGGCCGCCCCGTCCACCAGGGAATTGATCCGGTTCCCGTCCACAAAGACCGCCTCCACGCCGGAGTTATCGTCGCTGCTCTCTATTTTCAGCGTATCGCCGTCCAGGGAAGCAGCAAGCTCCGGCGGTGTGGTATCTTTGTCCCCGGCTGCATAAGCCGTCAGGGGCAAAGCGATGGCGCTTATGACAAGCATAAGCGCCAGTAGCAGAGAGATTTTATTAGTCCTCATTCCTATCCTCCTGTTTCTGCAGCGTGCCGTTCCCGGAAGGGGCGGCCTGCTGCGATTTCAGAAATTCGGCCAACTGCTGGGGCGTCAGATGGAAGCTGCGGGCAATCGCCACATAGTCGGTATTCTCCAGCTCCGTTTTCTGTTTTTCCAGGTCGCGGAGCCTGGCCTGCATCTCCGCAATCTTGTTTTTCGTCTTGTCGATCTCTTTCTCCAGTTTTTCAATCTTAGGGTTCAATTTATTACCTCCAATTGTCTATTTGGAATTAAGTTGGATATTATAAAATGCCTTTTTTGTAATTAAGTCTGATAATTTCCTATCCCGAAATGCAATCAGGAGCATCGCTACATCACATTTTGAGGCAAAAAGATACTTGGATTTTTATATTGCTTCTACATCCTGCATCTTCGCCTTATACTCGCACTTTTTTTGATGTGTCTGCCACTTAATTATCAAACCTTTTTACAAATCTCTCCGAAATGTTATCAGACTTTTTTACAAAATTATCCCATCGCTGTTCTTATCAAACTTTTTTTCAAAATATACAGCTTTGTTGCCAAATTATCCAACTTTATTACTTCTGGACACCAATCTGTCAGGGCAGGCGCGCAAATGTATAAAAGTGCTGCTGCCAGTAGCTTGTGTTGATATTTGCGTAGGAGATCGGGTCCCCGCAATGGATCATCATACCGTTACCCACATAGATTCCCACATGGCTTGCGCCGCTGGTATTGTAGGTGCCCTGGAAGAAAATCAGGTCGCCGGGCCTTGCATCCGCGCTTGATACAGGCGTGCACACGCCTAAAAGCCCGTCTGCGGTAAGACGTCCGAAATTCCAGCCCACGCCGCAATGGTTGACTACCCAGGAAACATAGCCGGAACAGTCAAAGGAAGTGGAAGGGCTCGCGCCTCCCCACACATACGGATAGCCCAAATACTTTTCAGCCTCCGCAAGCATGGCCGCAAATTTTTCATCCGCAAGGGCCTCCGGCGGGACGTCATAATCAAAATAATTCCCTCCGCCGCCTGCTCCTGCCTCCGGTAAATGCCGCTCGCTGGTGTCGCCGGTATCGGCAAAATACAAAGGATTTCTATACTGGCCGTCAACCAGCACCTCCAGGTGCAGGTGCGGGCCGGTGGAATTCCCGGTGCTGCCGACCTTCGCAATCACATCCCCGGCTCTTACTTCCTGTCCGGCAGATACAAGAATCTGCGAACAGTGCCCGTATTTGGTGGTAAGGGAGTGCCCCTCATAAGCCTCGCCCTCAATGGCAACGCACAGACCATATCCGCCGGCTTCACCGGCCAGCGTGACCGTGCCGTCATGCCCGGCTAAAATCTCCGTGCCCTGGGACATCCCAATGTCAACGCCGGTATGATAGTTCTTTCCCCCGCTGATCGGGTGTACCCGGTAGCCGTAGTAGCTGGTGACATAAGGCAGCCAGTTCGTGTTAAATACATTTTTCACATACTGCCGGTTGCCTTTGGTCTGCAATAAAATTTCGCAGATTTCCTTCTGGTCCGCGTTCATGCGTGAGACAACCAGGTTTTCAAGCGGCACGGAAGTAAGCGTTACATTCAGGATGTGCCACTCATAAGGCACTTCTTCCTCCGTTTCCTCCCCAGTCTCCGGGTCAATGCTGGTTTCTGTCCGGTAGCGGGTTTCCGTTTCTTCTGAAAAAGACAGGGAATACTGCCCGTTAAACAGCTCCCGGAGGACGCCCTCAATCTGCACATAGGTAAAATTCTGATAGGCAGAAGTGAGGTACCCCATCAATACATAGGGATCGTGCTCAATGGGACCGATATTATAGCGGTACTCGTCATAGCCGGGCCGGTCTGTTTCCACACGGTTGACCTGAATCTGCAGGTCCGTTTCCCACTCGGTATAAGCAAGCTCCGCATTGTTGATGTCCGCATCGTCCGCCAGATAGGTAGAGGCTGCAAGGCTACCCAGCCCTCCGGCCCCCAGGTTGGAAAAGGAAGAAATCAGGGACGCGATTAGGAAAAATACCAGAAGGAGCAGGAGTACGATTGTGCATATGACCGGGTGGCGCTTGATGGCATGGACCACGCCGGCAGCGATCTTTTCCGTAGTAACAGCGGTGTCCTTTGCGCGCTTTCCCGCTTTTTTCGCTTCTCTGGCTGCTTTGGCATACTGGCGTTTTATCTTCTGTTTCTGCCACATCCGGGCAAGAAGATTTTTCTTCAGCTCCGGGCTGTCATGCAAAGTCTGCCGGTATGCAAACCGGGCATTGGCTTTCGCCGATTTCTGCTGCAATTTTGCCACCCTTCGGTATGGCGCGGTCTTATGTCTGTGATATGCCATACGCAGCCCTGACTCGCTTACAAGCTCGGTGCGGTGAACCGCCTTAATGCCGACATTTTCTTCCTCCACCTGATATATTTTTTTATGGGCATAGCCGATAGCCATATTTGCGCCGGCCTTTACCGGGCGCATCGGAGCAGAACCCTTTACATGGGTCCGCTGGGATTTCACCTCCTTTTCAAATTTCAGGTGTTTTTTAGCCTTGCCCGTATCAGGATCAGAAGATGTTTCCATCCGCAGCTTGCGGCGGGCAGGCAGACATTTTTCCGCCTGTTCCAGCTTTTCCGTGGTCCGCTCCGCTTTCCGTCTTGCCTGGGCCAGCTTTTTATCTTTTGTCTCCGGCGGCAGTTCGTCAGGGGTAAATTCCAGCTTGGAAGTTTTTTTCGGCCCGTCCCCGGCAATCCCTTCTGCCTGCGCCGCCTGTTCCCCGGCCTGTGCCGTCTCCCGGAAGCGCTGCTGGTATTTATTGCCATGCTGTCGTGTCCGGTTCCGGCGTCCTGCCTGGTCGGATTTTTCTTCCCCTGTCTGTGCCCCGGAGCTTTTCTGAAATAATTTCCCATACCGGGAATCCGTACCTTTCGGAGCGTGTTCTGCGAAAGCTGTCTGTCCGGGATTTTCCTGGCTGGAATCCGCCTGTCTTGATTCTTCCTGCCTCAAATTCCGGTAAGCGGCATTGCGCCTCCCTGGGCTCTCCTGACCGGAATCCATCTGCCTGGGTTCTTCCTGCCTGAAATTCTGGTAAGCGGCATTGCGCCTCCCTGGGCTCCCCTGGCTGAAATCCTCCTGCCTGGAATCCCTATAAGCAGCATTGCCCTGTCCTTGGCTGCCCAGCCCGGTTTCCGGCACATATGGCTCTGATCCGGTTGGTTCCTGTCCGGGAAAAACCTGAGAAGGGAAATCCTGTGCTGCCGTATCACTGTCTCCGCATCCGGCAGATATATCTGATTCATAAGTTTCCGCCTGCACTGACGCCGCCTGCCTGCGGTTTCTTGAAGTGCCGGAAGAAGGGTCCTCCCTTGCCCGGCGCAGGTCAAAATCCGGCTCTCCCTGCCGGGCCGCCATGCGGTCCTCCCCGCGGGAATCCCGCGCCGGCATCCGGGCGTCTTTCTGTTTCCTCTGAAAATTCCTGTCACGCGCCATTGCCCTCACCTCCAATCGCTTTCAGGGTATTTTCGTTTCCTTACGCCTTCGTCCCCGCCACTTCATCAGGCCGTGTTGTAAGTACGCTGTATAGTAAGGTGTCTTTCGGAAAATGATCGACAAAGGGGATAATCACATTCCCGAAGAACAGAAGCCCCTCGCCGGGGCCGGAATGGGTCACATAGGAAAGCTGGTGCGGGGAAATCCCCAGCTGCTTCGCCAGAATCTGCCGGTCTCCCTGGGCCTGGTTCAGCATGTAGATAAAATCCGAGTTTTCAAAAATATTCTCAATCTCACGGGAGGCCAGCAGGTCCTTCACGTTCTGCGTCAGACCGCTGGGTATGCCGCCCCACTTCCTGAACCGTTTCCAGATTTCCACGCTGAAACTTCCGGTCTGTCCTTTCAAAAGGAGATGGAATTCGTCAATATAGAACCAGGTCGTCTTATGCTTCGTGCGGTTGGCAGTGACACGGTTCCACACAGCATCCTGCATAATCAAAAGGCCGATCTCTTTCAGTGCCTTCCCCAGAGACTTTAACTGGAAGCAGAGTACCCGGTGGTTGTTCATGTCAATGTTGGACCTGTGGTTAAATACATTCAGGGAAACATCGCTTGACAATGGTAAACACACCATTGAATAGGGCGCTGGGGGTAAGAAATCAGATTTTCCACTCAAACGACACACGGTCAGCCGTGGCGTGGACCTGGGAGAGAATGATGTCGGCCACCTGCCGCCGGTCGTCAAAGTCGATGTTGTCCCAATTTCCCAGGTGGGAGGACAGGTACTCGATTTTTTGCGGGGAGACGCTTTCAGCGTTCAGCGCGGCAATCTCCTTTATCAGCCCTTGACGGCGGGCGTCCAGCTCCTCAATCTTCCCGTTGGCGTAGGACATCAAAACCGCGCTGGCCCCGGTCAGGGTGTTCAGCAGCTTTTCAATCTCGTCCTCCACCTGGGCCAGCTC
>CAJTLR010000110.1 GCA_910577185.1 uncultured Acetatifactor sp. | reverse complement strand
GAGGGAGCAGGGTGGTTTTGATGTGAAGGCGTGAGATAATTTTTTGAAAGAAGGTGATGGATGTCCTGAAACGCCACCCTGACTTTGACTACCATCAGTTGAATGAAGATTCCGTACTTTCAATACCGGGGCTTGAGATATACCCCAACCGCAGGAAGATATACCGCGGCCGTAAGGAGATCAGCCTTACGGTGAAGGAGTATGACCTTTTCTATCTCCTGGTGGTGAATCAGGGACACATCCTCACTTATAACCAGATATACCAGAAAGTGTGGGGCGAGGATGCGCTTGGCAATGAGAGCAACACCATAAAGTGCCACATACGGAACCTGCGGGAAAAGCTGTATGCGGCCCTGCTCGATGCCTGCTTTACGATCCGGTGCGAGCGGGAGGACGGGTACTGTTTTGAACTGAACACGGAACAGAAACGTATATAACAGCGGCTTTGGGAATCAGGCTGCTGTTATTTTTTTGCCATTTTTCGGGGCGGTCTGCTAAATTCATGTAAATAGAGATGTTATACCCATAATATGTAATGAACATGATGTCAAAAGGTATTTTACAGAAAAGAGATACTGCAAATAATTGTTTGGGTTTATGTACAACAAAATGTAGTCAACTTGTATAATTTACTTTTTTGACACTCAAATTATATAATGCATAATAGGAGCTCCTATATAATTTAAAATGTGGACGTTGAAGAATGTAACAGAAAACGTCCACTGGAAACAGTGCTGATATAGGAAGCAAGTCAGTAATCAAAAATACAAAGAATGAGCCGGTAGTTGGCAGACATATTTTCCATGGGGCATGACCTCGGGTAAGAGTAGAGCCGCCACCCTGGTTATACTGGCTCCCTCTTGTTTATCATTTGATACCACTGGTGTTATTTTAAGGGAAGAAATATTTTGAAAGTGCATCCGCCGCCAGTAGTATCAAAAAGCCGGATTCGCCCGTCCAGTTTACTGACTAATTCATTTGCAATACTAAGTCCGAGTCCAAAATGTTCTCTTTGGGTACGGGATTTATCACATTGATAGAATCGGTTAAATATAAAAGGTTTATCCTTGTCACTGATTCCAATTCCATGATCAATAATTGTAATTATCAATTCATTTTTTTCTGTTGATGCATTTAATGAAATTTCGGAATCAGGTGGAGAGTATGAGATGGCATTATCAAGAAAAATACTGATAATCTGGTTTAAGCGGTCTGCATCAGAATAAAGCGGTGGACAGCATTCATCTGGTATATTAAGCTCCAGCAGTATATTTTTTTCCTGCAAATCTGTTCAAATTTTGTATAAAGGTTTATCAGTAACGTATCCATATTGATCTCATCCATGTGAAGAGACCAGTTTCCGGCATCAAGGGATGAGAGCAGGAGCAGGTCCTGAATAAGTCTTGACATCCGTGATACCTCTGAATCAATCATCTGTACATGATTTTTAATGGTATCCGGGACACCCGGTACAGATTCAATCATTTCAGCAGAGGAAAGGATTGATGCCAATGGAGCTTTGCATTCGTGAGAAACAGCGGCAATAAAGTCTTTCTGGCTCTGCATGGCTTTTTCGGTGGGGCTTACCGCTTTTTTGACCAGTATTTGGGAAAGGAAGACAATGGAAGCAAGAACACCACACCATATGCAAAAATAATAGCCCAATTCCGGTTTTAACAATGTGGCAAAGTTGGAACATTCTTTCACTGCTACAACTGTATATATGGCATCATGGTCTGTTACGATCAGGGAACTTGCACAATAATGTTTTTTCCCATTTATGGCCTGGATGGTATAAGTGCCGCTTTGCCTGCTGTAATAATTGTCTTCCAGGCTGGAAGGGTTATAGGTAAAATCCCCTTCTGTGTCCAGTAATATGGTCAAAAAAGTATCAATGATATCCGTATTGTTTTTTATATATTCACTCTGGTAAAGAGAATGCCCGGTATCAGATAAAAGCTGAAAATACATATCCCGTTTTCCTTCATAAAGATCCAGGCATGTCCGGTAGTCAGTTTCATGTTCCAATTGGAGAATAAGGGTGGTTGCCATTCTGTTAAAGTAAGCCAGTTCCGAATTCCTCTTTGCCTTTATATTTTCATGGATCATCAGAAAAAATACGATAGAAAAGATGAACATGAGGGAACTGATCAGCAAAACATAAAGATTCCTTTTAAGACTTTGTATCATGCTTTACCTCCAATATAAATCCGGAGCCATAGACAGAGGAAAGGACACATTCGCTCCCGACGTTGCGGAGCCGTTTGCGTAAAAAATAGATATAGTTATCTAAATTTTTTGATTCAATGGCAGTATCCGTTTCCCAAACCTTTTGTATCAGCTGTTCCCTGGTAAGTACAATTTCCGGCTTTTCAAGAAAAATACTCATTAAGTGAAACTCTGTCGGTGTCAGAGCCAGATGATTCCTTTTACATGCAAGCTGTCTTTTTGAAATGTCCAGGGAAAGGTCATGGAAAGAAAGGCAGCTTTTTTCCGCAAGGACAGCCGGCCTGCGTGTTAAGGCCCTGATCCGTGCGGATAATTCACTGATATGAAAGGGCTTTGTAAGGTAATCATCGGCACCGTTGTATAATCCTTCAATTTTGTCCTGCAATTCAGACATCCCGGTTATGATGATGATGGGAATCTGCATTTTTTTATTCCGCATTGCTTTTATAATGGAAAGACCGTCTACAACGGGGAGCATACGGTCAATAACAGCCAGATCATAACCGCCTCTCCGGTCTAAGGCAAGTAAGAAACCTTCTTCCCCGTCATTGCAGGCGTCAACAATGTATCCCTCTTTTGTAAGCTGTTGTTTCATATTATCACAAAGGTATTTGTCATCCTCTAATAATAAGATTTTCATATTAACGATCCCCAATTCATTTATTCCCGCGAGCAATGAGCCAAGTGTCGTGCTTGCACGAGCATTTGGCGAATGCTGCGAGGGTCGAATGACTTATGTATTAAGTATAGCAAAACAATTCCTAAAAATCTTCTAAAAAATCCTTAATATTGGTTGGTGAAATAGGAGATTTTTAGGATAGACGGATGCTATTCTTTGAACAGGCAAAAGCCATACAATAGAAAATCTAAAACATGTTTTCTATTGTCATAAATAAATGAAAAGAGGTATAGAAGATGAAAAGAAAGATGTTGAAAGCAGCAGGAGTTCTTTGGTTATGCACAGTTTTGTGTATGGGCATGACGGGATGTGCAGGAAAGGAAAATGAGCAGCCGGATCTGTCGGATGTACATATGGCAAATGAGAGTGACTATAGCGGAGATATTGTAACAGATGGAGAAAACGGCAGCAACGAGGCAGAGGGAAGCCAGGATGACATGGCTGGTAACGCTGCAGAAAGCAGTCGTGTGATTACGGAGGACAGCAAAGAAGAAGGAGTGTTTTATGACGGGGCGAATCTGAGTGGGCGCGTTGTTGACTTTTCAGATACGGGATGCACCATAACACCTCGGACACTGATCATAAATGAGGATGGATCAATGGAGGGAGGTATTGCAGCTCCGGGATATGAATCGGAAGAGACTAATATCCACATAACCTACGCAGAGGATGTTGTTTTTCAGATCGTCTATTTAAGCATGGGATCGCAGACAGAAATTTCGAGAGAGGATACTGACAAAAATAGTGTCAAGAAAGAAACGGATGTGAATATATTTGGCACCAGTCAGGATGATAAACAATGGATTGCCGACAAGGTTGTTATCACAAGGTGGCAGTAGGAGGTCAGGATGGGTTGTTTGGAAAGAGCGCTCTGCTATATCCGGAGAAAAAAGATGAAGTCTGTATTATTGCTGTTGCTGTTTCTGGTCATTAACAGCATGGTTTTAGGCACATTGGGAATACGGAAAGTATCTTTAGGGCTGGCAGAAGAACTTCGGAAAAATGCAGAGAGCAAAATAATATTGGAGAGCATGGATGTAAACCGGCCTTTTGGGGAAACGGATATGCAGGCGATAAAAGATGTTCCGAACGTAAACCGGCTCAACCGCATATCGGAAATACAGGTTGTTTCTACAACCTGTATCCCCGTTGCGTGCAGTGAGGGTTCTGAAGATATGTTTTGTATTCATGGATACGATAAGCTGGAGAATGACAGCCCGTTTGCGGATAAAGTATACCGGCTTACAGAGGGGGATTATCCACGGGAAAGCGACGAAGTTGTGGTCAGCCAGTTCCTGGCCGAGCATAACGGGATTCAGACAGGCGATAAAATTATGTTTGAAACAGCGGATGGGAGTGGGCAGGAAGCGGTGATTACCGGGCTGTTCCTGTCAGGAATGGAATGGAGCCAGACTGAAAATGTAAGGACAGTGAACCGCATTGAAAATCAGATTTATGGAACGGCAGATTTTGTAAACAAGCTGTCCGGTGGAAACAGTTTTATAAATGTGGCGGTGTATGTGAATGATCCGGAGCAGCTTATGGAAACAAAAGAAACGCTGGAAGAAATGTATCAGGGCAGGGCGGCAATAGGGATGACAGACCGCACCTTCCAAAAATTAAAAATGATGATCGGACAGACAGGCAGAATTACATTGTTGATCTTCATTTTGACTGTGGCTGCAGGCAGTTTCATAACCGGCCTTTTGCTTGCCATGTGGATGCGGAACCGGAAAACAGAGATTGCCGTCCTTATCAGCCTTGGTATATCCAAAAAGGATATATTATCGCAAATGGTGCTGGAAGAAATAATCATTTACTCCCTTGCCTTTGCCGGGGCAGGGATGGCGGTAAAGTTCTTATTACCGCAGATCAGCAACAGCCTGGCTATCATGCAGGCGGGCAGCATGACGCCGGAATTATCATCTGACTGGATGTTACTGGTTCTATGCCTTGGTCTGGCAGGTGCTGTAGTGTTGACAGTAATTGCGATTTTCCCGTATATGAAAAAGCCTATAAAAGAAATTTTGTCAGAAATGGAGGGATAACATGAGCATTTTAAGTTTAAGTATACGATGTCTGGTTCGGAAAAAGGCAAAGACGATTCTGCTTTTAAGCATTGTGTTCGTGACATCCTGCCTGATCTATGCCGGATGGGCGTGCAAATCAGCGAATGTACAGACACAGACAGAGGGAAAGCAGGCGCTTGGGGCATCTTTCAGGATGGAGGAAAATGAAGCAGACAGACATGACAGGACGGCTGAAGCTATAGAGAAATTAGGAGGCCGGAATGGGAGTGTGGACGGATCGCATATAGAACAGCTTGAATCCGGGGATTGGATGATATGGCATGATAATTCTTTTGAAACCCTGCAGATGGAGGACATTGAAACGCTTGCAGGGCAGGAAGGGATTGCGGAATATAATATTACTACGGCAAACATAGTAGTCAGCCCTGTAAATTTTACACGCATTGAAGACCCGGATGTAGACCAGCATTCAGACCTTCTGGGAGTGTCCTTGCGCGGGAATATGGATATGCGGCTGGATTTTGATGTATGGAATGGGAATATAGAAGTAAATGAGGGGCGTATGATCACGCCGGAGGATAAGGATGTATGCGTCATATCAAGGGAACTGGCAGAATTAAACGGGCTGACGGTTGGTGATAAGCTGGAATTGAGCCGCTGCATTTCAAGTGGCGATACAAGCAGAGAGCGAAGCGTTTGCGAGCCGGATTACATCGGCAAGCCGGAAACGAACAGCCGCAAAGATCGTGAAACATCTAAAGTCTATCGTGCGGAAATAGTCGGGATTTATGACACGGTTCATAAAATAACGCCGATCATGTATGGGGACAGTTACCGGAGTGAGAATATCATCATGACAGATCTGCGTTTTCCGGAAAAGCCACAGGGATGCGAAGGAGATCCATTATACCAGTATGCGACGTTCTGGGTAGAGAATGTGGATGAATATGATACGGTAAAGGAGCAGATCAAGAAAGCTGATATTAACTGGAAGCGTTATGATTTCATTGATAACACAGGAATGAGTGATACGATGGCAGAAAACTTTGGGGATTTGGATGAAATGAGTTCCATTATACTTATTTTGGTTGCTGTTTCAGGCGTGGTTATCATTTTTCTTGTATTTCTGTTCTGGCAAAAAGGCAGGGTACATGAAATCGGCATTTTTCTGGCAATTGGGAAAAGTAAGGCTGCAATTATAGCCCAGATGATGCTGGAAGGAATTCTGATAGGGTGCATATCTTTTATGCTGGCGACCATATGCGCACCGGCCCTGTCAAAGAGTGTTGCGGACTATTTGGTGGGTTATCAGGTAAAACAGCAGGAAGAACAGAGGAAAGCGGATGAGGGCATGACGGGAGGCGCAGGAGTGGTAGAATACGAAACAAAGGTCATGGGTGTCGAAACCAAAGTGACGGGAAAAGTGATCCTGCTGTCGGCAGGTTCCATACTGGGTGTGATCTTCGTTGCGGTTTCTTCATCCTGCATGTTTGTGGTAATACAGAAACCAAAAGAAATTTTAAGCAAAATGAGCTAAAGGAGGCTGTAATGTTAGCGTTAAAGGATGTTTCATATTATTATAAATCGCAGAGGGATAAGACGATTCTGGATCATGTCTTTTATGACTTTAAAAAAGGTGTGATGTATGCTGTTTTAGGTTCCAGTGGTTCGGGAAAAACAACGCTGCTATCCTTGCTGGCGGGACTGGATGTGCCGGTTGATGGAACCGTCTGCGTTGCCGGAGAGGATATTTTACAAAAAGGGCTGAATGCACATAGGAGGGATCATATTTCTCTGGTTTTTCAAAATTATAATCTGATTGATTACCTGACGCCTATTGAGAATGTAAAGCTTGGCGGGAAGGCCGATGCGGATGAATTGCTGGCGCAGATGGGCATTGATGAAGCACAGCGGAAAAGAAATGTGATGCAGTTGTCCGGAGGGCAGCAGCAGAGGGTAGCCATTGCAAGGGCATTGGCGAGCAAGGCGCCCATTCTGTTAGCTGATGAACCGACAGGAAATCTGGATGAGAATACTGCGAATGAGATCATATCCATTTTTCAGAAACTGGCTCATGAACAGGATAAATGTGTGGTTGTAGTTACCCACAGCAGGGAACTGGCTGGGCAGGCAGATGTTGTTCTGCAGTTAAAGAAAGGGAAAATCACAGATGACACAGGCACCGGGGAAAATCAGATACGATTGTGAGGAACAGGGATGGTAGCGGGTGGTAAAAATGTTTACATGAATAGGCGGCAGATAGACTCCAGAAGAAAAAAACAGATGATAAGGTGGAGCTCACTATTAACCAGAGTGTCATT
>CAJTLR010000109.1:2633-7272 GCA_910577185.1 uncultured Acetatifactor sp. | reverse complement strand
AAACTCATATACATCATACGGGGAGATTTTATTTTGTCAAAGTTCAAATTTCATTCTCTATAGGAATGCTATTCATAACCATAAAGCCCCTCAGAGCCCCACGAGATACTTTAAGAAGATCATAAAACAGAAATGTCAAGATTTGGTCAAACGGAAAGAATTATTTTTACAATACCGCCGCGGGGATTTGCATTCATAAACTGCAGACCGCCCCCGTGTTTTTCACAGAGCACCCGGCTGATGGCCAGTCCCATGCCCAGATGACCTTCCTGGGCAGATGGCAGGAACACTCTCTTGTTTTTACGCAGAATCTCCTCCGGAAACCCGCATCCATCGTCCGCGATGGTAATCTGTAAATTCCCCTGCTGCAGCGCAAAATCCACACAGATCCTGCTGTCCGCAAAACGCAGGGCATTTTCAAACATGTTTTCAAGAATCCTATAGACTACGGCGCGGTCTGCCCGCAAAGTACATTCCGGAAGCGCATGGCCAATCTCCAGCGTAACTCCCGCTCCCGCGGCCATAACCTCCAGATCACTGCGGATTTCCTCTGTCAGTTCCCGGGAAGAAATTTCCTTTTTGTCTATATTCATATCTTCCAGCTGGTTCAGTTCCCGCACGGATTCCGTATACAATTCCAGCCTTTTTGCCGCCTGGTTTAAATTGTTCACGATCCGGAGTATCTTCTCCTGATTCAGCTTTTTCCCGGGAAGATTCATCTGCAGATATTCCGTATAACCTTCGATTATGGCGATGGGATTGCGCAGGTCATGGGCTATGGAAGCCTGAATCAGCCTGCGCTGCTCCAGAAGATTCCACATGATTTTGTTATTTTCCGACAGCTCCCTCCGCATCAGCTCGAAAGACCGGCACAATGCTCCCAGCTCATCCCCGCAGGGATATTCCAGGGAAAAATCCAGGTTCTGCGCCGCTATCTGCGCCGTGGCCTCAGACAGGATTTTCAGCGGTACGGAAAGTCTCTGTCTGTAAAAGAAAAAACCGCAGAACAAAATTCCCGCCACGGAAAGCACTGCGGGAACTGCCACCATGGCACCGCCCAGCAGCTGGTAAGCCAGTTTCCGTTTCGGCGTCAGGGTATCATAACTTCTTTCGATTTTCTGTATGGAATATGTAGTGTCCGACACATTCTCCGTGACAATTTCCCACTCATGACTCTGCTCTGGCATCATTCCTTCCAGATCTTTCCCGCTGATCCCCTCTTCTGTCATAATACTTGTGCTGCCCTCATCCATTGCCACCAGTTCCGACAGCTTTGTCTCTTCCCCAAATGTCAAAAGATGTGTGGAGGCAGATATCTTGCCATCATCAAATACTCTCTGCACCGTGAGATAGACTTCATTCACATCCGGCAGAAGCCAGTGTCTGAACGCGGCGCATCCCCAGATAACCAGCCCGGAAAGCAAAACCACCCCGCAGAAGGTACCAAAAACAGTCAGGACGAAATAACTGCGGAGAGATACATCCCTGCCGGGTTTTATGGTATTTTTTTCCTTGTCGGGTTTCTTCTTTAATTGCTTCATTGCTTTCATAAACTCCCCTGTCTTCCCATTTTTCGGCAGTGACTGCCTCCTCAGATCCGTTTACATCCCTATTCTAACTCCCACCCCATAAAATGTCACGTCCATTTTTACCTTGTTTCCCCAAAACCATTTCCGCTTATAGGAACAACGGGGCGATAAAATATTATCCGGACTTTCTGGCGGACAAGGTAAAGGTGAACTCCAAAGAGTAATTTTCTGTGATAATAATTGGGCTGAAGACTCACTGCAGGAGCTCCAGCCCATATTTTATACAGATTCTTAAGTTTATGATGCCGGAGCCTGACTTTTTAATTGTTCAGGTCACAACTGCCACCGGGATATTCTACAAAATCAACAGACCACTCTGCACCTTCCACAGGCTCAAATCCCGGAACTCTGCCTTCCAGAAAATCTGACATTGCATATCCGGGAATTTTGCCGCTTTCAATATCTGCAATAATCTGCTCCATCTCCTCCTCCGTCCGCTTAGGACGCTGGGGCTGATAATGCAGTGCGTCAGGATGCCCGCCTTCCGGTGTGAAGCCGATGTCAGCATTCTCAAGATTATTGAGTTCGTCTGTTGGAATGCTGTGCTCAGCAGACAGACCATCGACTGTGTCGTCAGGGTCATAAAAGTATTTGCCATTTTCATCCACAGAAAATCTGGAAGCAATTATTGGCTGACCCTCATAAGTTGCAGTATTGCCTTCCTCATCCGTTATTCCATAATCCGGCTCCTGGCGGGCAGAGGTTGCAAAGGCCGTAGTCGCGCCAAAAATCAGAGAGAGCGCAAGAACAAGTGTAAAAATGGTGGTTTTCTTATACTTCATAATTGCAGTTATCCTTTCTTCTATTGCATTTTTGCTAAAATTGCTGCACAGTGGGACAAAACCGCTCCGGGTTTCTTCCATGCTGATTAGCATCCGCGCATAGGCCGCCCTTGTGTTTTCCCCGAAAAGCCGGACAACCGCCTCGTCGCAGGACAGTTCAATATCCCGGTTTGCGAGAATATACATCATCCATACCAAAGGGTTAAACCAATGCACACATAACACCGCAGTCAGCACTAATTTTGTCACACTGTCAAAACGCCGGATGTGCACATATTCATGTGCCAAAACGTATTGCAGCGCCTTTGTATTCTCCCAGTCAGTAGACATTGGCATCAAAATCACCGGGCGGAATACGCCATAAGTGAGCGGGGCAGTAAAACGGCTGAACTGCCGAATGGAAATGGAGCGTTTCATCCGATGGGTACTCAGCCAGCTTTTGATGAAATCATTGCTTACCGGCAGGGACATTTGAAACTCCTGCCTGCATTTCCAGTATGCTGTGGCAAAGACAAAAGCGCAGGACAGCATACCCACGGCCCAGACAATCATCCACATAGAAACGGGGCTTGCCGTATTTGAAATATTGCCGGACATGGCAGCCGTCCGCCCTGTCATTTCAGACAGCAGCACGCCGACAGTCCCAGGGCCTTTTGCGGGATTTACTGCGGGCACATGATTGCCTATCAGCGAATACACGCTGAACGCAGAGGGGATAGAAAACGGCAGCAATAGCCGCATGACTGCGATTCCCCAAAGCACCAGAAAAGTCTTTTTGGGCAGCAGGCTGATTGTCAGGGCGCGTATCACAATGATTGCCAAAATCATCATAGCCCCCGCAAAACTCATTTGAAACAGGCTCATTGATACCACCTCACTCCAGTTCACCGACAATCTGTTTCAGCTTTTCAATCTGCGCGGCGCTTAATTTTTTGCGGCCAAGCAGGGCCGCAAACAGCTTGTCGGCTGAGCCGTCATACACCTTGTTAATCAGCTCGTTTGTTTCTGCCTCCTGCACATCCTCTTTTGGCACAAGCGCATGACACATAAAACCGGGTTCCGAGCGTTCAATCGCGCCCTTTTTCATACAGCGCCTGATCAGGGTATAGGTCGTATTAACATTCCAGCCCAGCTCCTCGGTCAGCAGTTTCGCAATATGTTTTGCGGGAACATCGCCCTCGCGCCAAAGGACAGACATCACTTTCAGCTCAGAATCGAAAAGTTTAATGTCCATTCAGTCACCTCCTTTTTAAGACTGTAGTAGTGGCCACAAATAAATACTACCACAGTCTTAAATATTTGTCAATACTACTCTGGTCTTAAAAATCAGGCAGTGTGTATATCATCAGTTGACGGCGTTTCAATTCATCTTCCGGAACTCAGACGGTGAAACCCCTGTATGCTGTTTAAACTGCTTGCAAAATGAAAAAGAGTCCGAATATCCCAGCTGGACCGCAAGCTTCTCCAACGGAAGGTCTGAATGCAAAAGCAGAGCCTTGGCACGGTTAACCCTGACACGGATAGCGTACTGTCCAATTGAAATTCCGGTGTATGCCCGAAACTGCTTTCGAAGCGCCTCATAGCCCATGTTCATCTGCGCGGCAATCTCCTGTCCGGTGACCCGCCCGGAATGGCATTCAATGAGCCGACAGGCAAGCTGAATGCAGTCGTCCTCCTGCCGCGAGTGAACGCTGCGGGAGGTGATGGTGCATAAAAGCTGCTGAGCCTCAAAATACAGACGAATCAGTCCATGTTCATCTGCCCGCTGCATGGCTGACAAAAGGCTTTGGGCAGCGGGAAGGATCTCATCCACCACAGCTTCCTCACAGTTCAGAACCGGCTTGTCAGACAACACCCCCATGGAAAGCAGATTGTGGTAGCTCTCCGCACTGATGCAGATAAAAAATTCCAGCCATTTTCCGTCCGGCTTTACAATCGTAGAATGTTTTACACCCGGGAGCCTCTGGACAAAAGAGCCCCGGGAAAGCTTCACACAGACATGGCTGCGGTCGGAATATTCCCCTTCCCTGTCCAAAAGGAGCAATCCGCCGTAATATTCAAACGTAATATCCCGATTGCTCCCCCTGTCGTCCGGTTTATAAAGAAAACCGCAGGAAAGATTTCCGGCAGTCTTGTTAGGTCCCACAGTCCTATATGATACCATCGTCTTGTATTCCGGCATTCCTTCCTCCAATTTAAATCGCTGCGCGATAGCTCTAAAGGGTAAAGTCGCTTCGACACAACTATATTGAGAGGAACTTTTTTTTC
>CAJTLR010000109.1:0-2535 GCA_910577185.1 uncultured Acetatifactor sp. | reverse complement strand
TTTTTTTCCAAAGGAATCTCATAAAAGTTCCTCTCCTGCGCCTTTGCGACTTTACTGTCCAGCACTAATTATTTTTCAATAGTTCTTGACATTTCTTTGCTGGACTATCCCATATTTGACATATAAAAATTCCCATAGCATACATTCCACTTCCAATAGTTTAAGTTTATCATAAATCAATATAGGAGTGCAAGCAGATTCAAAACCAAAACAGACATAAAAAACAGACCATGCCGTATTCTGTTTCATGAACAGAGTAAACCTGCGGCGAAAGAGAGGAAAAATGACAGAACGCGAAAACTTTTTTTCACTTATCAAAAGAACAGGATACGAACGAATTCCGGTGCTATACGATTTTTGTCCATATCTGCAGGAGACATGCAGTCAAAAAGTAAAGGACCTATACCGGGAAATCGGATTTACCCCCTGCCCCATGGCCTATGCAGGCGGAATTCCGGTCAAAGACAGCGACACGGAGAAATTCCGCAAGTATTATGATCATTTAAAAGAGGGAACCACCATCGATATCTACGGTGTGGCAAACGAACCCGGCAGCGCTGCCGCCATGCACATGACGCATATGCTCCATCCTCTGGAAAAACTGGAGACCCTTGAGGAGCTGGAAGCCTATCCCTTCCCGGAATTTGTCCGGGATAAGGAGGACATGGCCAGACAGCTTGCCCGCAACAATGCCCTAAAAGCCCAGGACAAGGTAATCTGCGGCAGTATGCAGTGCACCATCTGGGAAACTGCCTGGTACATGCGCGGCATGGAAGTGCTGATGATGGACATGATGTCCGAAGATGAAATGGCGGATTTCGTACTGGACAAAGTAACGGAACTGGCTATGGAGAGGGCAGAGTATTTTGTAAAAACAGGTGCGGAAATTCTTTATTTTGGAGATGACATCGGAATGCAGCACACCACCATGATGAGCCGGGAACTTTACCAGACCTGGCTCAAACCCCGCCTGAAAAAGGTGGTGGATGCAGCCAGGGCGGTTAACCCGGATGTGATTATCTTCTACCACACCTGCGGCTTCGTGAAGCCTTTTATTGAGGATCTGATTGAAGCGGGCATCGATGTGTTGAACCCCGTACAGCCGGAATGCATGGACTTCGGGGAAATCCATGCCAAATACGGCGACCGCATTTCCTTCCACGGAACCATAGGAACCCAGACCACCATGCCCTTCGGAACGCCGGAGGAGGTGCGGGCAGAAGTATTTAAAAATCTGGACATCGCAGGCAAAAAGGGCGGACTTCTGGTGTCTCCCACCCATCTTCTGGAGCCGGAAGTGCCCTGGGAAAATATCAGGGCCTACATTGAGGCCTGCAGGGACTATACAGAGTCGTCTATCCGCATGGGATAAAACCGGAAACCTATTAAATTAAATTAACAAATCAGAAAGGCCGGGAGGAAAAACATGAGCATTTTAAGCGAAATTTCTGAAAATCTCCAGAAAGGAAAGGCAAAGATTGTCAAAGAACTGATCAAGCAGGCCATCGACGAAGGCATCCCTGCACAAGATATTCTGGAGCAGGGTCTGCTGGCAGGTATGGATGTGGTGGGTGAAAAATTCAAAAAAAATGAGGTCTTCGTGCCGGAAGTCCTGGTTGCCGCACGAGCCATGAACATGGGATCCGAACTTTTAAAGCCTCTCCTCGCCGAAAGCGGTGTGGAAGCTATCGGCAGGGTATGCATCGGCACTGTAAAAGGCGATCTGCACGACATCGGCAAGAATCTGGTAAAGATGATGATGGAAGGCAAGGGGCTGGAGGTTGTGGATCTTGGGACAGATGTAAAACCTGAAACCTATGTAAAAACCGCAATTGACCAAAACTGCCAGATCATATGCTGTTCCGCACTGCTGACCACCACCATGCCGGTGATGGGGGAAGTGGTAAAAGAAGCAGAAAAAGCAGGCATCCGCCACAAGGTGAAGATCATGGTCGGCGGCGCACCTGTGACAGAAACCTTCTGCCGGCAGATCGGCGCGGATAAATACACGGCAGATGCGGCCAGTGCCGCCGACGCTGCCGTAGAATTCTGCCGCGCAACTGCATAAAAATGAAGACATGAAAAATACCGGGGCATGTGCGCTTCCAATGCCTGCGGCAATTACAGTCATATACCACAACTGCGGCAACGCCACAATGATGACGGATTCTATCGTCGCCACAAGCGCTGCCGCCTTCCATTTCAGCAACGGGGTGGATATGGAGGAAATGCTCCGGAAGATGCCAAAGGATAAGCCGGTGATGGGAAATGTCGATCCCGCAGGACACTTCAGAAACGGCTCGCCCGAATTTAAACGAAACACGTTTAATGTATGCGTTGGTACGCCAGTCTCTCCATTTTTTAATTGAGACATATGTGTATTCATGTTATAATAGGATCGTATAATTGAAAAGAAAGCAGGATGCGATTTTCTAAGAACTTTAGTTCTTTTAGATGCCCTCTAGTCTTATGAAAGAGGGTGGTGCCCATGAGCGTGATGGAAGTTTTGACATTATTGCTTGTTATCTTTGCGGC
>CAJTLR010000108.1 GCA_910577185.1 uncultured Acetatifactor sp. | reverse complement strand
TGCTGTGCGCCAAACCGCATGCTCTTGCGGTTTGTGTGCATCTTCTAAACTCCCCACTTTCATATATGGTGGAGCAACCTGGTGCATGGGAGTTTACTATGAAAGCCCCTGCGCCACTAAGGCACCGCCAAGTGTTTTTGTGCTTCCCTTGCACAAAAACCGGGACAGCAGTGCGCCAAACCGCATGCTCCTGCGGTTTGTGTGCATCATCAAACCCCCCGGCTTTTATGGATGATGGTGCGGCTGGCCGCATGGGGGTTTAGAAACAAATACGCCGTCCATAATTCCATACAGGGAAATGAACATTGTCATAACCACAGAAGGCAATGCATAACGAATTAACTTTGTATATGTAAAATGGTCTGATAATTTCGGTTTCACAAATCTGAAATCCCCTCCTTTATGACTTTATAGAAATAATCCTCTATCCTCTTACCGCACTGCTTATCAGATAACATTGTCTCCATTATCGCAATCTCATCCAATCGAGCAAAATTCATAAATGTTTCATATAAGCATTTTGGCTTTTTATCATCTATTCCACTTCGAGCTTCAGGAAAACACCCCATCCATCCCTTCCTTTCCTATAACTTTCATTAAAACAGACTTCTGGCGTTCTCTTTCGTTTTTTATCTCATTTGATATTGAAAAGACTTTAGGATACTTAAATTGCACCTCAAAAGGGATAATATTATAAGACTTTTCTAAGTCTTTGCAGTCAGAAAAATTTCTGCTCAAATCATCATGTTTCCAATAGCAATTAATTACAACAGATTTGCTTTTCAAATAAAATTGGTACTCTTCGTTATATTTTTTTCAAAATGGTCTGGAATATCTGAGCACTTTATGAGATTCATTATCAATTTGGGTAATTCCGTTGTTAATTCAGGGGGATACTCAAACTTCAATTCAGACACGTCAAAATTAATACAGTAGTCAATCCTATTCAATCTATACATGTTAAATCCCTTTAAAAAAGGCGATATTTTCTCTGCTTCTTGTTCAAAAATCTTTTCAACTTCTTTTAAATAACTCGCATCTGCGGCTACAATATAACTTTTTTCGCCTATAAGAACCTTAGGATTTATTATTGCTTGAATACTGCTATGTACAAATAATATCATATATAGAAAACCAATCCATTTGAATAAAGAATCACATAATTATAGACCGGAAACCAGCTTTCAGATTTCCGGTCACTGTTGTTTTCTGCATAATACCGCACATCCTCAGAATTTCTGCTTCTTAGATATAAAATCCCGAAATACCAATACTTTCTTCTAAATTAAGTCTGTCCCTTGAATACTATATTGTCTGTAGATTTTGTTCTTTTTGAAGTTTTAATATCGTTTCTTTAGAAAGTCTTGAATATTTAATGATTTTTTCTAATGGCTCATTATTCAGCAACATCTCTTTAGCTGTCTCAATCCTTTCGTCATGCCTTTCACTTTCCACATATGAACGCATGATTTCCTCCTCATCATACAATAACATCATGATATCCACTACCTCCTTTTCTTTGCTGCTCAAATACTCTTTCAGTACATTTCTGTCCTTACAGATACGAATCGCTTCCAGGACAGCCTCCTGCGTTCTCCCGTGAAGTGCCATCTGCTCGTTGCATACTTTTGTAAACATGACATACTGATTGATAATATCCCCCTCTTCACCATCATATATCATCTTTACTTTTACATCAATACAGCTCTGTTTTCCATCGAAGAACTCCTGTGCCAGTGAAACCTCCGCAGGCCTCGTCTTTCTGTCACCAGTATAGATTACATAAATCTCAGGTACTGGTATTTTTACTTTTTTGCTCTTGTAGAGATTTTGACTTGTTCGGCTAAAATAATCATGGTAAGTCTGCACCATATACATCAATGCCCGGATAATGATATTCATCGTCCAGGTCGATTGTGCTTCCGCAAGAATTACCATTCTGTCTTCAACAATAAAACCCAAATCGTTATAAATATTATCTGTCAGCACATTCTTTATGGTGATGTCTGTCAGCTTATCTTCTGTAGTATCAGTATCTTCTGGATGGAGCGCTTTATACAGCTGCAACAGGTACTTTTTATCCTGAAACAAGTTTGTGAAGACACTGTCCTTGATTGTACGCTTCATCACATGCGCACGTTGCTGTTGTCCTTCTCCCAAAGATACAGCATTGTTATCTGCCATCTGTCCACATCCTTTCCACCCTGATTGGTTACACAATCCTACCCATGTATTAATAGTACCATAATCTCTGCCGTCTTTCAATGAAATTTACTATACATCACAAGCAGCATTGCGGCAATCCCACATCCTTCCCTGCCTGCAGACTATCCTGTACCAGCATGTATATGCCCGCCCTGTTCATCCACCAGGATAATCCGGACATCGGGCCGCTTCCTTTTCCTCAAAATAGACGTCTGCCGGATATGCCCCACTACTGTCGCTTCCCTTCCTCGAAGCGGCGCCAATCCCTGCATATCCCGCAGGATTCCATATGCTGTTCTTAAGTCATTCCCATTCCTGATATGAACCATGCTTTCTCCTTTCCGTTATCTTCCACATACAGGATGAAACTATGCCATACTTTCCCGCAGTTCCCTCTTGTACTTATAAAAGCTCTTCCTGGAAACCCCCGCCTGTCCTGTTCAGTTCCGCCATCAATACGATCTCCTGTGGCTCACTGATGCCGTATTTCCTATCCCCACCATTCTGGGAATCAGGCTTGTGGCCTCCCTTCTGTCCGTCTCTGGGTTCCATCTCCTGTCTCCCTGCCTTTTCCTATTCCTGGACAGGATATTTGTCCTGATGTCCCCCCTGGTCTGCCCCGCCCTCTCTCCGGTTGGCCTTCTGCCGTCTGTCTCCCTGATGGATGCCATTGCCCTATCCCAGGGTATATACTGCCTGTCCATGGGAATCCGTAATCTCCAAAAATACAATCTCCCTACTTGTCATTGAAAGAGATTGCACTCACTGAAAAACGCTCATTGGAAATATATCTATTCCTCGTCATGTCTCAGCGATTGAAAAGTAATCATCATTCACTTCCTCAATCTCCAAAGCATAACCCTTTTCAACAAATGTTCCTTCCACTTCCCCGGATTGGTCACACCAATATGTTCCTGCAAAATCCGAAATACTGACTTCCGACGCTACAGTCCTATCGTCATATTCTATAAAATTCTGCCCATCATAATCACAGATGGCATAAAAATCATTGGATGGATAATACTCCAATATCAAAGCACCTTCCCCATTGTACACCTCGTATATGTCCTCTGTATAAGGCGCTGAATAATATCCCGAGTCATCGGTCCATCCCCAATAGTATTCCAGATACCACTGATCCATCAATACCTGAATCGTTTCCAGATTCCCCTGGCTGTCCAGCAGCGAGTCCATGATGATGTCCGCAGTATCTGGATTTATCCCGAAAACGCCATACTCTTCCTGCTCTATGTACATCATATACAGAAGATAGCTTGTCCCGTCTCCTGCGTCTACCGCCTGCTGGATAAATCGGACCTTAAGGTTGTGCTGAAGCGGATGCCTCTGAAGCCAGTCGATAAGAATCGGTTTTGCCGCATCGTCAGATACACCAAAAGCAATATCGTCTTCAATCCCAGGCCGCAGTAATCGTATAGTTGTCCATAATGGCATTAAATATCTCTTCATGATTCTCACCGCTTGATACGGGATAGGAACATCTTACATAATACATATTGTCCCCAACAGCCTACCAATAATCTTTGATGATTAAATCACTATCCCCTTTCCATTCATCTTCCTTTGTCATATACACCATTATACGTGCCGAAAATCTGTTAATTGATATCTCTATAAGATCTATGAGATTTCCTCCATCTTCAGTATAGTTTTTCGTGGCTTTATCTTCTGTAAACACTCCATAAAAGTCATTCAGTGCATAGGTAACCTGAATCATTGCTCTGCTGTCTGAAGAATATATTATACACGGAATAAAAGAGTTTCTACTCTCTGTCACCCACCATGTATTAAAATAACGAAAGAAACAGCCTCCTTCCGCATTAATATAAACCTCTGAAAGTTCTACTGTCCCTTTTCCTTCTGCTAACTGCTGCACCTCGTTGTTACTACGGCTAATGAGACCGCCTGTGAGACCTCACAGAATAAGCCTCCCAGTCTTTCCTCGTCTACCTGCCTGATTTACACATATGGGTTACGGTTGCCTTTGGAACCTCGCTGTCTTTACCCAGTTTATCTGCCATGTGCGCCCATATTAAGTTTCTGTTCGTCAGGCTACGATTTAGCTATCTCTTCTTCTCGCCCACACCTCACAGTCTGAACCTTGGGAGTCACTTCGGGGTTCGTCGACAACTACGCCCTTTACGGACTTTCACCACAGACTGACGGCATGCCCACCATACATAAAAAAGAGGGTTGTGAGCCCTCTTCAAGATATCCTTGTATTTGATTACATATGATGAAGCCTTTCATTACAACGCTTAATTGCGTTAAGCTGTATTACTGACGCATCAATCATTCCATCAGACCTAATCTTCAATCCCGATTGTACTGAACTCTTTCCCTTTATTATCCTGGCTGTCTTACGTATGAGAAACACTGTGATTGGCACCCAAATAAACAA
The DNA here is from genome assembly GCA_910577185.1 of uncultured Acetatifactor sp. GTDB lineage: Bacteria > Bacillota > Clostridia > Lachnospirales > Lachnospiraceae > Acetatifactor. The sequence continues at coordinate 3,044 of CAJTLR010000108.1, read as the reverse complement.
CAAAGCAACGAGCCAGGCAACCGGCGAAAATTCGGGTTGCCATACAATAGTCATTATTATCGCTATTATTGTCAATCCAAGCATTATTATCGAAATTATATCGAACATAATAAACATGTTTAATTTGGCGCGATATGCTTCAGTCAAATTTGCTTTATGTTCATTTTCATCATATTCAATTACGGGATCCGCAATTATATCATCGATAATATTCTGAAGACATTTTAATTCACGTTCAAGATCATCTAGTCGGTTCCTCGTATTAGATATCTGTCTGTTAGTACGAACCAATTCCACAATTGCAGATACCAATATGATTATACCGATTAGTTTCGGAAGTATATTAAATAGGAGTATAGCCACAATTAATGATATAACACATATAATCCTGGCTAATGGCGTCATGCGCAATGCAAAACATGCATCATTATACTCTATAGCCAAGTTGACTGTATCCTTTCGGATATTTTGTGTACTTGATATTGTTTCTTGATTACTCATTTTCATGCCACACTGATGGCAAAACTTGGAATCGTCTTTTACTTTGTTACCACATTTAGGGCAAAACATTGTTTGCTACCTCCTCTTGTATAATAATGGCATATTGCCTATTATAATCCATTCGCCCATAGTTCTTTCGCCTATACAATATAAATATCAACATTTTAATAGGCGAGGTGATACTGGAATGGATTATAAATTACTGGGACAAAGAATCCGCGCAGCCTGACTGGCAATGGGGCTGTCACAAGAACAGCTGGCTGAAATGGTAGGTCTGACCAGCCAGCACATATTCCATACAGAAGTTGCTTCTACAAAAATCAGCCTGCCGGCCCTTGTAAAAATTGCAAATGCCCTGCATACCAGTGTAGACAAACTATTATCTGACAGCATACAGGATTCCAAATCACATCTGATGAAAGACGTCCAAAACGTCTTTGCTGACTGCGACCCTGACGAAATATATGTCATGCTTGAAACCGCCGCCGCTGTCAAAAAATCAATCCGTATACGGAAATTAAAGCGCATGGATTGAACAGGCTATTAATTCGATTTCTTATTATGCATCATCTTGTCTGGCTGTTCAAAATTTCCCTGATTAAAATAAACTTTTTGTTATTATACAGCAATTTCAGCCTATGCAGGTCTGCAGAGAGCATACATTAAAAAAAGTACCTTCATGGTACTTTTTAATGTTGCCCTCTAATCAATAAACAGATCCGTAGCCGCTTCCTCCGGTGACGGCATATAAAATCTTACGCCTTCTTTTCCATCATAATAGTCTATACAATATTCATCCGGAGCATCCTCCGTTCCCCATTGTGTCCAGCCCATCATAAAAGGATCGCCCAGAATTTCAAGAATTTTATCCCTGTTTACATTGAGTGATTCCCCGTTGTAAGTGCAAAGTGCCGGATCAATTGCTATTCGATAAATCTTTCTTCTGTCATCAAAACAAAAAATAATCCCTATTTCTCTATAAGCGCATATATTTTCATCACTGCCCTCAATCAATTCATCACAGGATGCATCCATTTCTTCCATAACATCATCTATGTATCTCCCCAGATAATCATTTATAGGATAATCTTTCCAAAGAATCTGATTCGGATACCTTTCAGCCGCAGTCATTTCTGGAGCAGGTGAAAAAGCAGTATTGCTTTTTTGAAGATAGCAACTAAAAAACACTGCCGCTACAAATACTGCAAAGCCAGTCAGGATATTTCGCTCCGTATGGAAAAAAGCCCTTTTTACCTGCCGTATGGACTGGTAACGTTTACTCGGGTCCAGTTCTGTACATTTCCGCAGCCTTCTCTTATACCGCAGCCTTTGAAATCTGTCCTGCAAGATCTGCTCCAAAGTAATGCCAAGAGAATAAATATCCGTCCTTACATCAGTCTGGGAAAATCCATATTGCTCCGGAGGCGCATACCCACGGGTACCCAGCAGCCTGGTGTCCTGCTCCCGGTTCTCTTTTGGCTCACGGGCTGCATCGAAATCAATCAGGCATATATGCCCGCTCTCTGTATAAATAATATTGGACGGCTTGATATCACGGTGGATAATGCCCTTGCCGTGCAGAAACTCCAGAACAAGGCATAAGTCCCTTACAACACCTGTGAATTGCTTCCCGGATAGATTTACGCCGCCCAACGATGGACCCTCTATATATTCTTCTATGATTGTTGTGGTCTCTTCAGTTATGACGACTTCATAAATCTTTGGCAGACATGGATGAGGACAGTCCTGCAGCGTCAAGCATATCGGATGCTGGCCCTTCATTACTTTTCTTACGAAAAACTTTCCCGTTTCTTTTTCCTTTACCAAATGCACCATGCCATTTTCACTTTGTTTCATCAGTTCAATTTCTTCATATTTTAAATTATCCATTTTTTTGCCGCTTTCCTTGCCACGTCATCATTCATGCTATATAATATCCCATGTGCAAAACCCGCACATGGGATGGATGGCCATTCGGCCGCTGATTGCCTTGAATAAGGTGTATTATACCAGATAAATCAGGAGGCTCAATATGAAATTGAAATCAAACACAGCGTCCGTTCCAAAACAGACACCGTCAACTTTAGAACTGGAACATGAACTCAAAGCCACTGCAGATATCGAGGATTATTTTGAAAAGCACAGTTCCAACATGCTTTTACGCAGCCTGCCCGAACACCTGAAAATGCTTTTGGATCAAAAAGGGATCAGCAGGGCGGATGTGGTACGGAATTCTCTGCTTAATCGTACCTATGTATACCAGATATTTGATGGCCGTAGGATGCCGTCCCGCAATAAGCTGATAGCTATAGCATTCGGGATGCAATTCTCCTATTTTCCCTGAATCAGAAAATGAACGTTGAAGAAACCAATGAATTGTTGTACGACCATAGTATGGAGATTCTGGGAGTTCCGGAAAAGTGACCATATAATTTCTGACAGCCCTGAACACACCAGCCTGCTTCATTCCCTATGACTGGTGTAGTATACAGTCAAGACCACCGGCTTAGCCGGTGGCTTGCACTGCCCCTATAAGGGGCTTT
>CAJTLR010000107.1 GCA_910577185.1 uncultured Acetatifactor sp. | reverse complement strand
GCCCCTGTTTCATGCGCAGTGGTGCCAACGCGGGGCATGGGGGTTTACTATGAAAAGGATGAAGATACTACTTTGGACAGGAAGTTTCTTGGAACGATTCGGACCAGGGCAGATAACTATATCATATTTGCGGACAAGTGTGTGATTTCCGATACGGAGCTGCAGAAATATCACATTACTTTCAAAAAGATACCAAGAGATATTCGAAACTTGTAGAGCAGGCAAATGTGTTATGGAAGTATTTATAGGGGGCCATATGGAATTAAAGGATTATCAGAGGAAAGTGCTGGATGATTTAAGGCGTTTTTTAAATCTGCTGACAGAGAAACAAAATATAAAGCAGGCCTATAACACCTTGTGGGAAGAAAAGGGGGTAGAGGTCAGCCCGTTGGAACTGCCCGGAACCATTCCCTGTTATAAAACCACACTTCAGGGGGTTCCGCAAGTCTGCCTGAAAGTTCCTACTGGCGGGGGCAAAACCTTTTTGGCGGCAAATGCCATAAAGCCCATTTTTGATTCCATGACGGGCGCACATCCCAGGGCGGTGGTCTGGCTTGTGCCATCGGATGCCATCTTGAAGCAGACACTGAAAGCATTGCAGGATAACAGCCATTTTTACAGGCGAAAGATAGATGTGGATTTCTCTGGTGCCGTGGAGGTTTATTCCAAAGAGCAGCTTATGAATGGACAGAACTTTAACCCCGCCACTGTCATGGAGCATCTGTCTGTTTTTGCATTGAGCTACGATTCTTTTCGGACAAGCAGGAAAGAAGGGCGGAAAGCATATCAGGAAAACGGTAATTTAGCCGCTTTCAGTAAATATCCTGGTGATGCGGGTTTGCTGCTGGAGGGAACCGATGAGACGGCGCTGATTCAGGTAATAAGGCAGTTGAACCCCATTGTTATCGTGGATGAAAGCCATCATGCGACTTCCGCGCTGAGTGTTGAGATGCTGCAGAATTTTAATCCATCGTTCATACTGGATCTGACGGCAACACCCAGGCAGGGGAGCAATATCATCTCCTTCGTGGATGCCAGACAGCTGAAAAAAGAAGAAATGGTCAAGCTTCCGGTTATTGTGTATAACAGGAAAAGTCACGGTGATGTACTGCTGACCGCGGTGGGACTGCGGGGGCGTTTGGAAAACGAGGCAGGACGCCTGGAGAGTATGGGCGGGGAGTATATCCGTCCGATCGTGCTGCTTCAGGCAGAGACAAATATAGACGAGAGCAGCACGACCTATGAGAAGATCAAAAAAGAGCTGATTGAACTTGGAATACCGGGGGATCAGATTGCTATCAAGACGGCAGACCGGGACGATATCAGGAATCAGGATCTGATGTCGAAAGAATGTGCTATCCGCTATATCATAACCGTGAATGCCCTGAAAGAGGGATGGGATTGTCCTTTTGCATATATTCTGGCTACGATTGCCAACAGAAGTTCCGTGGTTGACGTGGAGCAGATTGTGGGAAGAATACTTCGTATGCCGAATGCCAGGAGGACTAAGAGCGCCGTTTTAAACCTGTCCTATGTAATTACTTCCTCGGCAGATTTCTTTGCCACATGTAACAAAGTAGTGGCAGGATTAAAAGTTGCCGGATTCAGTGACCAGGATTATCGGGCAAATGATTTGGATGATGCGGGACAGGAGCCGGAAGATATGTCTGGGTTATCGGAGCAGCTTGCATTTCCGATGGAAGAGTCACAGCCGGAGCAGACGAAAATCTGGTCAGGGCAGGCAACAGCTTCCGCGGAAGGGTCTGTTTTATATACGGATGAGTTGAAGAACCGAATTACTCAGATGGTATGTGGGGACACTGTGTATGAGGCGGATAATCAGGGGGTGGACGCTGCGATATCTATGGAACTGGATGATATTTTCCATAAGGCCGAAGCGGAGGAAAATGCCTGCTGGGAAGATATTGCGGCCAAGGAAGGAGATTTAGCGGAAGATGTTCCGCCGGAGGTGAGAAATACGATGAAAACATATTCTGTCAGGGCAGAGTTCAGAGAAGAGGCGCTTGCGTTAAGACTTCCCCAGTTTGCAATTCCTGATTCGCCCAGTCTGTTCTGTGCAGACGAATATGCCTTGCTGGAAAAGGAAAACCTGTACGCCGGGTTTACTCTTTTGAATAAAGACACGCAGATTGACTTCTCTCTTCTGGATGTGGAAATGGCACAGATAGATGTGGAAGATGGCGAGAACACAAATCCCAAGGCATGGCAGATGAAAGGATTTGAGAGTGTTTATATGAAGGAGTGGTTTGACTCTCAGCCATCCGAGAAGAAACGGCGGATCTGCAAGGACCGGATTATCCGGCGGATTTCCAGGATCAAAGCGGTGAATGATGCGGAATTGTATGAATATGTTTCCAGGATCATGCAGAATATGACGGAAGACCAGCTGACGGATTTGGAACAGTCCGATTACTTATACATTCAAAAGATTTATGACAAAGTGAGACAGTTATTGGATGTCCATGCAAAGGAAACTTTTAAAAAGTGGATTGAGCAGGATATCATCAGCTGCCAGCCGCTGTATTCTTTTCCCGCCGGTATTACTGCCGCAAAGGTAAACGATACTATCCCCAAGTCTCTTTATGCGGCGGAGGAAGACGTGAACGGATATGAAAGCAGGGTGGCATGGGAGTTGTCCGGGCTGCCAAATATCAGATGGTGGCATAGGAACATTTCCAGGAGAGGTTTTGCCATCAACGGCGCTGTAACAGCATATCCGGACTTGATTGTCATGACAGAGAGCGGAAAGATGCTCCTGGTGGAGACCAAGGGCGACCACCTGAAGAATGACGAATCGAGAGAAAAGGCTGAAACCGGGGCAATCTGGGCAGCAAAGGCTTCCCGGCTGGGCGGAGTCTATAAGTATTTCATGGTTTATGAGACCAAGAAGCCTGAGTATAACGGAGCGTATTCGCATGAGAGATTTATGGAGATTGTGAGAGGGCTGTGAGCATAATTTTCTAATTGGGCATTTGATTGTTTGGCCGTCATAAAATCATCAGATGACAGGGGTTTAACTGATTATTTTTAACATAGTAGCAATGTCCTCGGTTGCCATTGTAACCTTTGATTTTTCAATCAGGATGTTGCCCCTTGTCATTATGTACGACGGCATGACTCGAATACCCTTATAATAGATTTCGCTGTTCCGTAATTTATAAGTGGAAACGGCGGGAATGGCATTTTTCTTTGTTGACTTTTTCGCAATCATGTTAAAGGCTTTCTTTGCAACATCGCCCATAAGCATAATAACCTTTACATTGGGAAAGATAGAAATTTCTGCTTCCAAATAAGGCAGACTTTTTTCAATGCTGCTTTTATCAATGGCATATTCTGTCTTTGGAGTTTTTACGGCATTTGTAATATAGATACCACTCTGCAATACGTCTTGTATGGAAGTAACCTTTGAACCTGCTCCCTGCAAAAGAGGAATCGTCGTTTTCAGATAATCAGCGCCGGGGGTTCCGTAAAAATCCTGTAAGGGGTCAGAGGGGACAACTTCATTTATCATAATTGCCTTAATTGTCAGCGGGTCAATATCAATGTTGTTTAGATAGATATCGTTTGCCGCACCTAACTTCGTTTCAAGTTCTTTTTTTATATTCATACTTTCCTGCAACGCATTACCTCCATGATTTGATTCTATTATAATAATCTTGACAACATTATGTCAAGGTTATTATATTTTCTATATTTGGCTGACTGTTTTAGCTGATTAATATAACTGTGTAAATCTATCCGGGATGAAAGGTGAACGGTAGAATGCAGCAGGGGAATCATTATATTGGAAAGAGCAGTACTAAAATGCGGACGCAGGAATTTTCTTCTGGGTGAGTCTGGCATAACCGGGCACCCAAATTGAGAACCATGACGACGATATGACCGTAGTAGACATTTGCGGGAAATTTGTGGTACAATGTTGACACAGAAGAGCGTTGTTTCAGCGACCGGCTTTTACGGTTGGAATCTGTTGAAAAGCCGCCCAATTTATACAGAGAATGGGAGTGAACAAATGAACAATATTTTGGATGCAGTTAAAGAGAGCTTTTCTAATCTGAATACGTCAATAGGATTCGTCGGATCAGTGATAACAATTTTTGACCACTTTAAAAACAAGAATAGCAACCATATTCAGGAAACACTGGACGCCATTCGGGAAAAATCAGGTATGGCGTATGCACGGTACTGCGAATATCGGAAATATAGGCAGGATGATTTAGGCATTCCTCTTGAAGAAGATATTCTGGGATATTGGGAATTGTGTTTGCGGCGCAACGTACTGCCCAGTGCAGGCGATATGGTTACGTCCCAAATTGCAAGCAGAGAAGAAGCAGAAATTATCATCTCATACTTATTGGAGCAGTGGATGACGATTCCGGATTTTTCAGCGTGGATACATGATGTTCTGATTCAGAACCATCTGGAAACAATTTCTGAGAGACTGGCCGATTTGCCGCAAATACTGGAAGCTGCTTCCCGGATAAAAACACACCTGGACAACCAGGGAATCTGTGATATCGGGACGTTAATTACCCCGGGCTATGTTACGGATGCAAAAATTTCCTGCACTGATTTGACTGTTAAAAAATTCTTTACGGTTGACAACAATTTTCATACAATGTTCCAAGTCATTAGTGCAAATGCAGATGTTCCACACAATGAGGCTGTGCAGGCAGTAGAGGAATTTATTCAAGGCGGCACCCCGGTTATCATTGCAGGAAACGGAGGCCAGGGAAAAACAAGCCTGATGATGCGTGTAGCGGTACAGAGGGCTTCTTCGGGGCGCCTGACGTTTTGGCTATCCTTGTCAAATAAGGAAATTATAACGGAACAAATGGCAGACCGGTTCTTTGATTGTCTGATTAAACTTACGCCTCCAGGGCAAAGTACCTTGCTGTGCATTGATAACCCCTTTGAAGGGAGAGCATCTTTTTCAAGCTTACAAGCAAGATGGCCTCATAATTCCAAAATACATCTGCTCATGGCAGAGCGGGAAAACAGACTTACACTACTCGCTGATCCGGATCAGGATTTATTGTTACGCTGGTTTGACAATGCAGGGGTTGTTGTCCTGGAGGGTATCAGGCAGACCAGAAAGTTTTGTTTAAAAGATTATCCGTCCCGCTATTTTTCGGAAATTCCGGAAAGAAGAAAATCCATATTGAAAAAATGTACTTCTTATCTGGTAAAAGAAGGGGCAATAAGTGAAGAGGATCAATTATCTGTTATAAACAGAACATTGGGGAAGTATGGAAAGCCGAATGTCAGTTTGGTGGAATTGATTTACCGCACTTTGTTCGAGCTAAAAAAAATTAGTTCCAAACCAGGAAGCATCAAGCTGGACTGGGAAGAATGGGGTGACTTGATTCATCGGGAGTTTGGAAAAGTAGATACCGACATCCAGCTATATGGCGTAATTGCAGCGCTGAAAGTGTTTAATACATCACTGTCGCTTTCTCTATTTTGCAAACGCTTTGAGGAATTGAGTGAGCGAAAATTGAGAACGCGTCTGTGTGAGCGGTTTGTGTCCAATCATGTGGAACCAGTGGTTTATCAGGAGGGAAAAAATACATTACAGCCGAAACATGATGTGATCGCTGAATTATTTTTCCTGTTCAATAAAAGTAAAGTCACAATTGATTCAGTGATATGCGATCTGCTGGATGTGATGAATGAAAATGAAATCGAAGAGTTTTTATCTAATTTCAGAAATAAGAAAGAAGTAAAGAAGGGCAGAAAGGATCCCATTGGCGATATTGATTACTGGGGCTATTTGGAAAGGATATATTCTCGGACGCAAGAGGGAAACTTAAATCTTTCACCGGTGGGAAGAGCGTATTTGTGTCTTGGCGTTTTGTGGGCAAAGCGCAAGAGCAACTTCTCAGTAAGCAGTTTTTCGGTGGAAACCGTTTTGGGCGACCTTGCACCTGAAATAGAAAACGATTTGTTATTGGCAAAACTGTATACAGAATGGGGAATTTGGCTGGCGAATAGAAGAGATGATTCCGCTGCGGAAGAAAAATTTCTTTCAGTATTAAAATATAATCCCAAAGAACTTCCATCCCGGACGGAATTAGGAAGGCTGCTGTCAAGGCAGAAAGGCCGTGAAAAAGAAGCGGAGGAATATCTGCTTGAAATAATAAAAATAGATCCCAAGAACATCCAGTCGCGGACGGAATTAGGAAGGCTGCTGTCAAGGCAGAAAGGCCGTGAAAAGGAGGCGGAGGAATATTTAAAGGAAGCGATAAAGATAGAGCCGCAGCACATTCAGTCGCGGACGGAATTAGGAAGGCTGCTGTCAAGGCAGAAAGGCCGTGAAAAGGAAGCGGAGGAATATTTAAAGGAAGCGATAAAGATAGATCCCCGAAATTTGCATCCCCATACGGAATTAGGAAGGCTGCTGTCAAGGCAGAAAGGCCGTGAAAAGGAGGCAGAGGAATATTTAAAGGAAGCGATAAAGATAGAGCCGCAGCACATTCAGTCGCGGACGGAATTAGGAAGGCTGCTGTCAGGGCAGAAAGGCCGTGAAAAGGAAGCGGAGGAATATTTAAAGGAAGCGATAAAGATAGATTCCCGGCAATTGCATTCCCGTACAGTGCTGGCAAGGTTATATGAAAGGAAGAATCGATTTTCCGAGGCCAGGCAGTTATATCAGGAACTTTGCAATATTGACCCAGGCAATCGTTATGGCGTGGAAGGTCTTTCCCGACTAAAATCGCATTAACGATTGCTGTAAAATGCAGATAATTATGTGTTTTACATAATGTATAATGCCAATAATCATGCCCTTTTGGTGACACAAATGCTGTCGGCCTCCGATAATTGAAAAGATGTCTGTGGAAAGAAGCAATATTGTGTGATAAAATTGAAACAGAAAAGATCAGGCCGGGGTTTATGTTATGATAAATGAAAAAATAGGAGAGAGCCCATGGATTTAAAAAGAGATGCCCATATAATCATAGAAGCCGCACTGGAGAAGGTAATGCCGGATGAGGCGGTATCGCAGGCCCTGACCGGGAAGCGTTTTGACCGGGGCAGGGTATATCTGGTGGCGGCAGGAAAAGCGGCATGGCAGATGTCCAGGACGGCAGCAGCCATTCTGGGAGACAGGCTGCAGGCAGGGGTATGTGTGACAAAGTATGGGCATGTGAAAGGACCGGTTCCGAAAGTTCTGTGTTATGAGGCGGGACATCCGGTGCCGGATGAAAATTCTTTCAGGGGAACCCGGGCAGCCCTGGATTTGGTGTGCAATTTGGACAGAGAAGACACGGTAGTTTTTCTGCTGTCCGGGGGAGGGTCAGCGCTTTTTGAAAAACCTTTGACAGATGGGCGGGAACTTTCGGACATTACGGCACAGCTCCTGGCCTGCGGGGCGGACATCACAGAGATGAACACCATACGGAAGCGGCTTTCCGCCGTAAAGGGAGGCCGTTTTGCAAAAATCTGTGCCCCTGCAAAGGTATATGGCATCGTGCTCAGCGATATACTGGGAGATCCCCTGGACATGATCGCCTCCGGTCCCGCGTATCCCGACAGCAGTACTTGTGAACAGGCGCTGGCGATTGTGGAGAAGTACCGGCTCCGGTTCAGCAGCCGGGTGATGGAGCTGTTAAAGAAGGAAACACCCGGGGAACTGGATAATGTGGAAACCGTGATCACGGGAAGCGTTAAAAATCTCTGTATTGCGGCGGCCAGCGCCTGCGAGGCACTGGGGTATCGTCCTCTGATTCTGACAGACCAGCTGTGCTGCGAGGCCAGGGAAGCGGGAAGCTTTCTGGCTTCCATTGCGAAAACGCATCAGGGTTCGAAAGAGAGCCTGGCGTTTCTGGCAGGGGGTGAGACCATCGTGCATCTGTCGGGAACCGGAAAGGGCGGCCGGAATCAGGAGCTGGCCCTGGCCGCCGCAGAGGGCATCTCCGGTTTAAGGGATACCGCAGTATTCAGCATCGGAAGTGATGGGACAGATGGGCCAACGGATGCTGCCGGAGGGTACTGCGACACACACACCAAAGAGCGGCTGATGGCCAGGGGAATTGATATCGGCCGGGTATTGCGGGATAACAATTCTTACATGGCGCTGGAGGAAGTGGGAGGGCTGTTAAAGACCGGCCCAACGGGAACGAATGTGAATGATGTTGCCGTGCTGCTGATAAAAAGGGAATAGGGCAGGCTGATCACTCCAGTCTACATGGGA
>CAJTLR010000106.1 GCA_910577185.1 uncultured Acetatifactor sp. | reverse complement strand
TTTATGGATGATGGTGCGGCTGGCCGCATGGGGGTTTAGAAAGGAAAGGAACTACATATGGGATTGTTTTCAAGAAAACCAAAAATCCACATGGAAGAAGCTCAGAAAAATAAAGTGAAAATGCGCCGGCTGTTCAACCAGGCCGTGGCCGACGGGGATTCCTATCAGATTCTCTATGCCACCACCGGCTCCACCTGGAAGGAAAGCGGCATTCTTTCCGACACCCGGGTGTATCAGTTTATCAGCCTGGTATTCGGATACAGGGAATCCGATTTCAAACTGGTGGCCGTTCCCGTGGACACGAAACTCACCGAAACCTCCGAACCCCTTGAAATACAGATTTCCGAAGTGAAATACACGAAATACAGGAAAAGGGACGCCACTCTGGACATGGACTTTAAAGAACGGGGCCGCAAATCCATGTATTTCGGTTTCAGTGATATTGAAAGGGATTCCCGCAGCTTTGTGGACAATATCAGTCAGGAAGAAGAACGGCAGGCGCTGATGGCTTTCCTGGAAAAATACCGGGCAAAACTGTAAATATCAGAAGCGGCCGCATATTTCTTTCTGCGGCCGCCCCTTCTGCTTCTGTGGGATCTGCTGTTTCATTCTATGTCCAGGCACATAATATGCCGGCACATTCTGACCAGGGACTTTACGTTCAACCTACAGACTGTTCAGAATCTGTATGACCTTGTCCAGTTCTTCCGGTTTTACCCGGTCCGGGAACACCTTCCCCAGCACACAGTCCGTAAAATAACGTATCTCATTTGCATAGGCATCGCTTTTGGGCAGATTGATGGAGCCGGTATCCCCCTGGGCATCCTCCGTAAGGTCCACCGCTTCCCCGCCCACCTCATACAGCATGCACCTGTTATTCTCATAAGCCAGTATGGCCTTTTCAAACTGGAAGCGGAACCCCGCCGAAAAAGGATATGGCGCCGCATACCAGGATGCCTCCGTTGTAATGAAAAAGTCCGGATATTCGTATACTACAGATAAGTAATCCTGGTCCGTGCGTCTGGAGCGGTGCACCTGCGTATTCCGGGGCGCGCCAAAAGCATATACAAGAAAATCCAGGTCATGGATATGGAGGTCATAGGGCACAAGCCCGCTGCGCTTTTCATCCTTCATCCAGTTATCCCAGCTCCATTTCGGAATGGCACCCAGGCGGCTCATGAATCCGGACAGCAGCCTGCCGTATTTTCCGGAATCATAGATGTCTTTCAGCAGTACATACTCCGGCCAGAAGCGGAGTACCTGGGCAACCATAAAATTCACATGATTCTCACGCGCCGCGGTATATACCCTCTCCACATCCCCGGCATTCAGGGAAACCGGCTTCTCACTGATGACATGGATCCCTCTCTCCATGGCGCGGACCGCATAATCCGCATGAAGATAAGTGGGAAGACAGATATCCAGGATATCCAGCTGTTCCTTCTCCAGCATTTCCTCAAAATCCGTGTACAGATGTTTGTCCGGGTATTTGTCCAGACATTCCTGACGCACATCGCACAGAGCCACAAGCGTGGTCTCCTCCATGGCTTCCCATGCGGGTATATGGGCGCCGCTGATGCCGCCGACTCCGACGAAACCAACCTTTAACATAAGGCATCTCCTCCATAGACTTCCGTAATAATCTGTTCCAGGTAAGCTTTGGCATCCAAAATATCTTTCAGCTGCTGCCCACCCTCAATCTCCCGTTCAATGGTCACATAGGAATCATAACCCAGCTCATGCAGCCGGACAAACAGAGCGTGAAAATCCACTTTTCCCTCCCCGAGTCTTGTTTCCCGCCCAAGGTCATGTCCGTTCACGGGATACAGCCCGTCCTTGGCATGGAGGTTGCGCACATATTTTCCGAACACATCCAGCGCGTCTACCGGATTTGCCCTTCCGTAGAGAATCAGGTTTGCCGTGTCAAGGTTCACACCCAGATTGTCCGTGCCCACCTGCTCAAAACAGCGCAGCATGGTGACAGGGGTCTCCTGACCGGTTTCAAACAGAAGATACTGTCCGTTTTTCTTCAGGTGTTCGGCCACTGTGCGGACCGCCACACAGAAGCTGTTGAAATTGGGATCGTTGGGATTTTCCGGGATAAAGCCCATATGCGTAACCACATCCGTAATCCCCATCAAATGGGCAAAATCCGCCCCATCGCACAGGTTCTGAATGCGCTTTACACGATATTCCGGCGGAACCAGTCCCAGCGTAATCTGCCCGTCATAAAAATCCCACACCTTCGGACCTTCCCAGCCGCACCAGAACGCGGATACCGTAATGCCGTATTCCGATAATAGTTCCTTTGTCCTGGCGGCATTCTCTGCCGTCCAGAGTGCCGGCTCCCAGGCCAGCAGCTGACAGGAGTCAAAACCGCTCTCCCTCAGCACAGAAAGCCTTTTGGGCATTTCCTCCGGAGCCGCAAGTGAAATACATGTTCCAATCTTCATAAACTACCTCCATATCTATGCGTTTTATCCCTTCTCCGGAACCCGGACACAAGTTCCTTCAGGGCTGCAGCCTGCAAGGCAATTCTTATTTCTGCATTCGGTAAAAACTGCGCCGGATATCCGTTCCGCCGCAATCCCCACGCACTGTTCCCTGAACCCCCGGAAAGCTGTTCCACATGCCTTTTTCCCGAACCGCCTCTGTATTTACAGAACAAGGCTATTGTACCATACTGCAACAGAAATGAAAAGGTTACCCTCCGCTCTTTTTCAGTTATCATGATAAAAGCATTCCTATACCGGATGACAGTTCAGGCGGTTTACCCACTGAGTTGAAGCATCCATAGCAGTACGGCAGGCATTCGTCTGATCCAGCGCATTCAGCATCACAAAATCATGAATGGTCCCCTGAACCCGCACCGCTGTCACTTCCACGCCTGCACATCGAAGCCTTTCACCAAAGGCTTCCCCTTCGCTGCGCAGAACATCAGCCTGACCGTTTATGATCATCGTTGGAGGAAAACACTTCAGACAATCTATGTCCGCCCGAAGCGGAGATGCGGTTATACAGTTTCTGTCTTCCGCAGAAGCTGTATACTGTCGCCAGAACCATTTCATTCCTTCCCGATACAGATAATAGTCCGCTGCGAATTGCCGGTAACTGAGTGTGTCAAAGCAGGCGTTCGTCACCGGATAATATAACAGCAGCCTGCTGATACACGGGCCATGCCGCATGGCCGACATCAGGACCATGGCGATTGCCATATTTCCGCCGGCACTGTCACCTGCCACTATGAGCGAAGCATCGTTTGCCATTGAAAAACAATCCCCCACAATATCCCGTATATGGGAAAGGATATCATAGCACTGTTCTATGGCTGTGGGGTATTTCGCTTCCGGTGAACGACTGTATTCAGGAAATACCACCAGTGAATTTGTCCTTGCCGAAAGCTCCCGGACTAACTTTTCATGGGTATGAAAACTGCCGAACACCCACCCCGCACCATGGATATAGAATATCATATTTCTGATTTTTTCACCCCTGGGCGCAATCAAATATACCGGGATACTCCCCCACCTTCCTGTATTGACACAGACTGAGGATATATCGGCGGGATATTTATATACCGGCGTATCCTGTATTTCCTCCAATGCCATCCTGCCTTGCTCAGTCGGCATCTGAAAGATCAGCGGAGGCACAGAGCTTTGATTGCAGACGGCTTCTGCCGCAGGTTCCAACGGAACACATCGTTTCATATTTTATTCTTCCTTTATACTGATACTGGTTTTAAATATAATATGCAGCTCCTTTCGTTTTTGTATATCTGTCAGCAATCATGAATGTTTTTGTCCCTCCGTCGAAATTTAATCAGAAAACAGTGTCATCTGTTCATATTTCTCCGGAAATGCGTGCAGATATTGAAAGCATGCCCCCACATCATACACAATTCCGTTTTTTTCACAAATTCTCCGGTAAAGTTTCATCAATTCCTCATTCCTGTCACTTTTCAGTTCATAAGCATATCCGTATTTATGGTGATATCTCTGCCGCATGCCCGGAAAATGTTTGTCCAGCGCCGCATAAAAGTACTCCCGGTCTCCCTCCCTCAGGGTCACTCCCATGCCGAAGCAGATGATTCCATACACCTTTGCCCTGATACATTCATTCAAAATGCCTTCCAGATTTTCTTTTGTATCATTGATAAAAGGCAGAACAGGCGAAAGCCATACAATGGTGGGGATCCCGTTCTCATGCAAAATTCTCAGAACCTCCACCCTTCTTGCCGTGGTGCACACATTGGGCTCCAAAATTGCGCACAATGCCTCGTCATGGGTGGTCAGGGTCATCTGTACCACGCATTTTGCCTTTTCATGAATGCGTTTCAGCAAATCCAGATCCCGCAGAATCTTGTCCGATTTCGTGTGAACCGTCGCACCAAATCCGTAACGTTCCAGTAGTTCCAGACATTTTTGAGTTATCTTCAGACTCTCTTCACAGTGCATGTATGGATCACACATGGCGCCGGTTCCGATCATGCACTTCTTTCTTTTGGAGCGCAGCGCCCTTTCCAGCAGCTCCGGCGCATTCTGTTTCACTTCCACATCCTCAAAGTCATGGGTAAACCCATAACATTTACTTCTGCTGTCACAATAGATGCAGCCGTGGGTACAGCCTCTGTACACATTCATCCCATTTTGCGCCGACAATATTCCTTTTGCATCCACAAAATGCATGCCAACCCCTCCCCTGCCATTCGGCCCCTTCTTATCATGAATATGGTCTTATTTTATCATGATTTCAATCCAATCATGATATTATGGCCATTCGGCCTCTCCATGCCATAAATATGGTCTTATTGTAACACAGCCCCCAAAGTACGGAAATAATAAAAAGGAAATTCATTGCGAAAAACATAATAATAAGATATATTAAAAATACAATATCGAATCTTCTAAAAACGGAGGTAAGAACATGGAAAAATGGTTATATGTCATGACAATCAAAAAAGGGAAAACGTATAACAAAGTTACCAAAGCCGTAATTGTAAGACATGTGGAAAATCTGAAACGGCTGGATGAGGAGGGAAAAATTGCGCTTTGCGGCCCCTTCAAAGGCTATCCCGGCGTTGCCGGCATGGTAATCTTCAAAACCAAAAGTCTGGAAGAGGCAGACGCGCTGTGTAAGCTGGAACCCCTTGTGGCCGAAGGATATGCAACCTATACGCTTGCCGCCCTGCAGGTGGCAGACAAGGAAAATAATTATTTGCTTCCATAAAGAATAAGAATATTTCCTTACGCGCCCCTATGCACAAAGAAAGGGGCTGCATCACAGGGCAGCCCCTCCCCAGACCCGGCGTCAGACATCCGTGTCCTGCGCACATTACAGTATTTTTACCGGACCGGAAATCACTTCCCTGGCCACATACAGCACACTGTCGCTTCTGGCTTCCATGATCCATTTTACAAGGGTCATCTCTCCCCGCTGGATTTCAATACAGGTAATGCAACGAGGATGGACACAGCTTCCCGTATTATAATAGAAAGAAGGCTCTTCCGGCAGTACGGGGCGGTGTGTGTGCCCCGTGACAAGAATATGATGATGGGATTCGGCCCATCTGCGCAGACTCTCCTCACACTTTTCCTTTACTTCGTAATTCTTTGCCGCGCTGGTGGGATCCAAAAACCCCAGATTTTCCAGCGGGCTCCAGAAATACCGTACCAGGAAACGGGCAATGGGCCACAATGTGGAATTCAGAAAGCTGGCCTGGTGGCCATGGGTCAGGTAAAGGGATTTCTCCGGCATTGCCTCACAGTACAAAATCACTGCTTCCAGAAAGGCCGGATTCTTTTTGCGCACAATGTTGTGGTTTCCATAGAGCAGATGCAGACGGCCTCTTTCTTCAAACCGGGCAAACATACAATAAACATCTTCATGTATCTCGGTGATATGGCGCAGCTTCCGGTTTTCCCACAGTTCTTCCCCGTCCCCCAGTTCGATATACGTAAAACCGTTTCTATAATAATGTTCCATGGCTGCATAGTACAAATGCTGGTTTTTCAAAAAATTGTCCGAAGAAGTCCCCACCCCCCGATGGCAGTCACTTATGAGAACATACCTGGAACAGCCGTGCAAAGGCAGCACAAGCGCCTGGGCAAAGGCACGGTTCAGACGGCCGGCGGTACTCATGAGTTTTTCCTGCGGCGCGGACTACGTCTGCGGCAGCATTTTGGTCTTTGACAGCCATTTTTTCTGTGACATCTCCTATGGAAACGACGCATGCGCATGAGTCTCCGGAAACAGAACGGAATGTAATAGTACAGGAACAGAATGCGGTCCTCCGCACATTCAAAGGGCCTGGTAATCCATACAAACAGATGACAATACATCCTGTTCAGGCACTGGGACAGCCAGCGGTGGAAGCGGGTCAGCGGGCCGTAATGTCCGGGCCGGGCATGGTGGAACGTAAAGGACAGGCAGAGATTCTGCACCATGATCATCTCCACCGGATAACCTGCCCTGCACAGCCCCCGATGGAAAGCTTCCAGCATTTCCCGATTACCAAAGCAGATGGATGCTTTCATGCACAGTTCACCGGGACGGGAAAATGCACCCGGAATAAAGGCGGTCAGCCACCAGTGTCTTTCGGAAAGTTTCACACATTCGCCGTTTTCCCTGCATAATTGCAAGGAACAGGGCAGCATTTCCTCCTCCCCGGCTGCCTCAAAAAGCGCCCCGCGGTACTCGGTCTCGGACAGCAGTCTGTCAGCGTGGTAGATACCGATTTCCGCACCGGTATTGATACCGTACTGGCCTTTCCAGAATTCAATCAGCCATGTCCTGCCCCGGTAATTGAAATAAACCGGCAGGGAGTCGAACACCATCTGGAAGCGTGGCGCCATATAGTCGTAGACCCAGGTGTAACCGGCATCTTTCTGCCAGGCATCAACGGTGGATGAGAAAAATCCACAGCAGCAGTGAAAGACATAGCCGAAGGGTTCCGCCAGTTCCTCCACCAGGGAACATTTTCTGCACTGATCCATACACTGGATTTTGCAGATGATTTTCTTCATGCGGAAATGACAGAAAATCATGCCCAGAAGGGCAAGCAGCAATAAGATAAACAGAGCAGCGTACATAATATATAACCTATCATCCTATGATATTTTGCTTTATTATATGCCGCTGCCGGGAAAGATGTACCCGGAAATCTTCTGACGCCGCATTTCCGGATCCTCCCGGAAATCCTGACCCTATCGTTTCCGCCATAATTTTCTCCGCGGATAAGGGCACACAGGGAAGGGAACTACCCCTGCCGTTGAAAATATGTTATAATGTTGACACAGAAAGTCGTTGTGTCAACTATTGATTCCATGTGCGCTGACGCGCACAAAATTATGGCATAATATCGAAACAGAAAGACACTGTTTCGGCTTCTGATTCCATGTGCGCTGACGCGCACAAAATTATAGTATAATATCCTCATTCTGCCGGAGCCGGTCTGATCATTGCTTACTGGCAGCTTCAGACACGCTCTGACAAGACTTGCAGTCAAAAAAAGGAGAAGGTACCAGTATGATAAATTTAAGTATTACATTTGACGGTATTACAGATACCACCGGCTATCTTTTTCCCTGGCAAAGTGCTTTGCCGCAGTGGTCAGAAACAGTCCCTATGAGACATACGCGGAAGACATCATCGCTGCCAGCGGGTTTGCTTTCCGCATGTGGGTGGATGCCGGGCAGCTCTGTCCCTGCGCCACCAGTATATGGGAATTCAAAAAAACAACAGCAATGGTTCCAGAACAGCGGCCTGTGCCGCTGTTAGATTTTGATGACTTTTAACCCAGGGGTAAAAATGTTTACCCCTTTTACCCCACCTGTGCGGAATTTACCCCATCCAATTCGACATTCGACAAATCGACAAATTGCGGTTTTACCACGCCAATGCTATTTTACCCGGTACTGCTCGGCCTCCTCGTCCGTAAGCGGCCTGCCTAACGCTTTTACCGCATCAATCATTTTGCGCCATTCATAACGCTTTCCGTCTGACGGTTCCGTCAGTCTGCCGTCTTTCGCATAATCCGCAATATCCTTTTCCATTCTGCCACACACCTACTCCCTATAAATGTTTCTTCAATAACGGCTTAAGATAGTTCTTTTTAAAGTCACGTACTGAGCAGAAGAATTCCTATTCCGACTTTGAAAATGAATTGGACTCTGCTTTTTCCGCAAGTAGTTCCATTGTACAAATCAGGTCAGCCGCCTGAAACAATTTATAATCAACAGGCTTTACTTTTCGGAATTCTACATGAGCATAAAGCGTATTAAAAACAGAAGTCAGAATTTTGGTAAGTTCTATCTGTCCATTATCGTAATAGATTATAATGCGGTTAAACTGCTCCCAAAAATTTTGATGATCCTTAAGTATTCCTGCAATCGCTTTTGATATTCTCGCCGTTAACGTAATTACATCCGGGCATTCATC
>CAJTLR010000105.1 GCA_910577185.1 uncultured Acetatifactor sp. | reverse complement strand
TAACTTGTGAAACGGTCAATAAGAGTAGTAAAAGTAAAATATTTGCTATATAGACTCTAAAAACCATATATCTGTTGTTTCCATACCCACGGCGGGCAGGCCCTCCGGCAGGAAAACAATAACAGAGACTTTCAAAGCAGGTGATGCAGGTGTCACCTGCTTTTTTGACATACAGGAAAGAGAAAAAAGAATTTACGGTATGGCACGGCTTTCCGCATCTGGCGGAGACCCGGATAAAGGAGAAAAGATGAGCGAAAAATTTACCTTGTACGGCTTTAATAATTTAACCAAGTCACTCAGCTTCAATATTTATGACGTGTGCTATGCCAAAAGCCAGCGGGAACAAAAGGACTATATCGCATATATCGATAGGGAGTACAATTCTGAACGGCTGACAAAACTTCTGGTGGACGTGACCAATATGATCGGCGCCAGTGTGCTGAACATTTCCAGTCAGGATTATGAACCCCAGGGAAGCTCCGTGACCATACTGATTGCGGATGAAAGCAAGGTGCCCATGGGGGATACCACGGTGGCGCATCTGGATAAAAGCCACATTACGGTGCATACTTATCCGGAGTATCATCCGGATACCTGCCTTGCAACCTTCCGGGTGGATATTGATGTGGCAACCTGCGGGGAGATTACGCCTCTGTCCACACTGGATTACCTCATAGGATCCTTTGATTCCGACATCATTACCATGGATTACAGGGTCAGGGGTTTTACACGGGCGGTCAGCGGCCAGAAGCTGTTTATGGACCACAAGATCACTTCCATACAGGATTATATTGACCAGAACACATTGCGCAGATATGACGCGGTGGATATCAATGTGTATCAGGCCAATATTTTCCATACCAAAATGCTGATCAAGGAGATTGACCTGCAGAATTATCTGTTTAACAGTGATGTCTATGAACTGGCGCCCAAGCTGCGTCTGGAGATCATGGACAATCTGCGGCGGGAAATGATAGAGATTTTCAGCGGCAGGAATATTTACTGAAAAAGTTCCGGAACCTGACGGGCGGTGCGCGCAGACAGGGACACCCGGCTTAAGAATGCAAAAGCGTTCCGGGGAGGGCATTTTCCGGACATGCCTTCAAACAGTCCGGGCGGGGGCAAAGCGGGAGAAGGGAAATGCAGGAGCCCGGGATAGGGGACAGAGGATAGAAATGGGACGTTTTAATCAGTCAAGGGCGCCGATCTATGAGGCGCTGGAGGAATTCCGCAGGGAGCGGATTGTGCCCTTTGACGTGCCGGGACACAAGAGAGGCAGGGGCAATCCGGAACTGGTGGGGCTTCTGGGGCAGCAGTGCGTGGGCATTGATGTGAATTCCATGAAGTCATTGGACAATCTCTGCCATCCGGTGTCTGTCATCCGGGAGGCAGAGGAGATGGCGGCAGAGGCTTTCGGGGCTGCATATGCCTTTCTCATGGTGGGAGGCACCACATCATCCGTGCAGAGCATGGTGCTGAGTGTGTGCAAGAAGGGCGATAAGATCATTTTGCCCAGAAATGTCCACCGAAGCGTCATCAATGCACTGGTGCTGGGCGGTGCCATTCCCATCTATGTGAATCCGGATATGGACACAAGGCTGGGAATTGCCTTGGGCATGAAGGTGTCCCAGGTGGAGAGAACCATTCAGGAGCATCCGGACGCAGTGGCGGTTCTGGTGAACAATCCGACTTATTACGGAATCTGTTCGGACCTGAGGAGTATTGTGCGCATGGCCCATGCCCGAAGAATGAAGGTGCTGGTGGACGAGGCACATGGGACACATTTTTATTTTGGGGATAAAATGCCCTTGTCTGCCATGGCGGCAGGCGCGGACATGGCGGCGGTGAGTATGCATAAATCCGGGGGCAGCCTGACCCAGAGTTCGTTTCTGCTCACGGGTCCGCACATGAATCCGGGGTATGTGAGACAGATTATCAATCTGACCCAGACCACAAGCGCGTCCTATCTTCTGCTGGCCAGTCTGGACATTTCCCGCCGGAATCTGGCGCTGCGGGGGAAGGCAGAATTTGCTAAGGTGACGGCACTGGCAGAATATGCCCGGGAGGAGATCAACCGAATTGAGGGATATTATGCCTATACCGCGGAACTGGTCAACGGAGACAGTATCTTTGATTTTGACAAGACCAAACTGACGGTAAACACACTGGGAATCGGCCTGGCCGGCATTGAGGTTTATGACCTGCTCCGGGATGAGTACGATATCCAGATGGAACTGGGGGATATTGCCAATGTGCTGGCCTACATTTCCATAGGGGACAGGGAGAGGGACATGGAGCGCCTGATAGGCGCACTGGTGGAGATCCGGAGAAAATACAGACGGGATAACGCAGGATTATATACGCAGGAGTATATAGAGCCGAAGGTGGCGGTGTCTCCCCAGAATGCTTTTTATGCGGAAAAGGAATCCCTGCCGCTTATGGAGACAGAAGGGAGAATCTGCAGTGAATTTGTCATGTGTTATCCGCCGGGCATTCCGATTCTGGCGCCGGGGGAAGAGATCACGGAGCAGATTCTGGAATATATTGTGTATGCAAAAGAAAAGGGCTGTTCCATGACGGGGCCGGAAGACCCGGGAATAGAGCGGCTGAACGTGCTGAAGGAAGAATGGCTTTAGTGAGCCGCCCGGAGCCGGAAAAGCGTGCAGAAGAAGGAAGGGGCAGGAAGTTACAGTGGTAAAAGGGCATCGCACACAATCAGAATAGAGGTGAAATGTATGGAATTATGGTTTTCGGAACCGCATACCCCGAATGTAAAGCTGTCCATTCGGGTGGACCGGCAGCTGTACAGCGGGGAAAGCGACCTGCAGAGAATTGATGTTTTTGAGTCGCCGGAGTTTGGACGTTTTCTGGTGCTGGACGGCTATATTATGCTGACGGAAAAAGACGAATTTATATACCATGAGATGATCGTCCATGTGCCCATGGCAGTGCATCCCCATGTGGAGAAAGTGCTTGTTATCGGCGCAGGCGATGGCGGTGTGGTGAGGGAGCTGGCCAGGTACCCCGGGATAGAATATATTGACCTGGTGGAGATTGACCGCCAGGTAATACAGGTGTGCAGGGATTATCTGCCCCAGACAGCCTGCAGACTGGATGATGAAAGAGTTTATATCCATTATGAGGACGGCCTGAAGTTTGTCCGTTCACGGGAAAACGAATATGACCTGATCATTGTGGATTCCACGGATCCTTTCGGTCCGGGGGAAGGGCTTTTCACCAAGGAATTTTACGGAAACTGCTACAAAGCCCTGCGGGAGGACGGCATCATGGTGAACCAGCATGAAAGTCCTTTTTACGAGTCGGATGCCACTGCCTGCATGAGGGCGCATAAGCGGATTGTGGAGAGTTTTCCCATAAGCCGTGTGTACCAGGCCCATATTCCCACATATCCTTCCGGGCACTGGCTGTTCGGTTTTGCGTCAAAAAGATATCATCCGGTGCGTGACATGGACGGAAAAAAATGGCTGGAGAGGGGACTGGACACAAAATACTATACCCCGAAGCTTCATGCGGGGGCGTTCTGTCTGCCGGCGTATGTGGAAAAACTGCTGCGGAAAGTGGAGATACACGGGTAACGGGAGCAAACGGAATCGACAGTAAGGAATATAACCAGAAAGAACGGAGAAGAGAAAATGTCAAAGATTTTGATTATCGGCTGCGGCGGTGTGGCTTCCGTGGCAATTCAGAAGTGCGCGAAAAAAGCGGATGTATTTTCGGAGATTTGCATTGCCAGCAGGACGGTTTCCAAATGCGATGCGCTGAAGGAGAAGCTGGCGGGAAGCACGGATGCGAAGATTACCACGGCGAAGGTGGACGCGGATGATGTGGAAGACCTGGTGGCGCTGATCCGGAGGGAGCAGCCGGGAGTAGTGCTGAATCTTGCCCTGCCTTACCAGGATCTGACCATTATGGACGCCTGCCTTGCCTGCGGTGTGGATTATATTGACACCGCCAACTATGAGGCAGAGGATACGGAGGACCCGGAGTGGCGCGCCATCTATGAAAAGCGATGCCGGGAAAAGGGATTTACGGCTTATTTTGATTATTCCTGGCAGTGGGATTACAGAGAACGCTTTGCGGAAAAAGGAATCACGGCGCTTCTGGGCAGCGGTTTTGATCCCGGTGTGACAAGTGTTTTTTCCGCGTATGCCTTAAAGCATTATTTTGATGAAATTCATTATATTGACATCATGGACTGCAACGGCGGGGATCACGGTTATTCCTTTGCCACCAATTTCAATCCGGAGATTAATCTGCGGGAAGTGTCGGCCAATGGTTCTTACTGGGAGAACGGCCGCTGGGTGGAGACAAAGCCCATGGAAATCAGGAGGGAGTATGATTTTGCCCAGGTGGGCAGGAAGGATATGTACCTGCTGCATCATGAAGAGATTGAATCGCTGGCGAAGAACATCCCCGGCGTGAAGAGAATACGCTTTTTCATGACTTTCGGCCAGAGTTATCTGACCCATATGAAATGTCTGGAAAATGTGGGCATGCTGCGCACGGACCCCGTGATGTTTGAGGGGCGGGAAATTGTGCCCATCCAGTTTTTGAAGGCTTTGCTGCCGGATCCCGCATCCCTTGGCCCCTGCACGGTGGGCAAGACCAACATCGGATGTATTTTCACCGGCGTGAAGGATGGAAAGGAAAAATCCGTTTATATTTACAATGTGTGCGATCATCAGGAGTGTTACCGGGAACTGGGTTCCCAGGCGATTTCCTATACCACCGGCGTGCCTGCCATGATCGGGGCCATGCTGGTGATGAACGGTACATGGAAGAAACCGGGAGTGTTCAATGTGGAAGAATTTGATCCGGATCCCTTTATGGAGGCGCTGAACATGTACGGCCTGCCCTGGGTGGTGGAGGAAAACCCGGTTCTTGTGGACTGAAAAAAGAAGCCGGGCAGGGGATGTGCCCCGGAAGGCCGCGGCCGAAAACCGGGACGGTATGAGAGAGAACAAAACGGGTATTTAAAAGGAAAATGACAACCGGATAAAAAGGCCGGTGCAGGCGAAGACGAACAGCCGGATAAAAATGCCGGCGAAGAAGAACAATCGGATAAAAAGGCCGGTCCAATCGAAGAAGGAGCTGCCGCAGCATGGATACACACTGCCCATTCAGTGTGGGAACCATTTGCTGCGGCAGTCTTTTTATGCACACGGGTGCATAAGGAAAATTGTTGCTGCCGCAACATGCACCCGGCGCGGCGAGCAGGGGAGAAGGGCACTCCCCTACTCGATTGCACAGCCCCGTACACAAAGTGCGACTTCTCGCACCTGGAATTATGCCGCTGAAGCGGCGCACGGGGCGCACGGCGAGCAGGGGAAGAGGAATCTTCCCTACTTGATTAAATTAGTATTGCTTTTTGGGTGATAAAATGATATCATGATGATATCAAAATAATTTATGAGAAGGGAAGGCCCAGAGTATTCCATAGGAAGCAGTCAATCAAAAAAGAGGAGGCAGAGAGAAAATGCTGGAGATTAAAAATCTGACAAAGACATATAAGGGAGGGAAAAGGGCAGTGGACAATCTGTCCATTGTGGTGCACCCGGGAGATATTTACGGCTTTATCGGGCATAACGGCGCCGGAAAGACCACCACTATCAAAAGTATTGTGGGGATACATGATTTTGACCAGGGACAGATACTGGTGAACGGAATGGATGTGCGGACGCAGGCGCTGGAGTGCAAAAAGATTATGGCATTCATCCCGGATAATCCGGATATCTATGAGTACCTGACAGGAATTCAGTATCTGAATTTTATGGCAGATATTTATCAGGTGTCCCGGAAGGCCAGGGAGGAACGGATCCGCTCCGAGGCAGAAAGTTTTGGAATATTTCCGGTTCTGGGGGATCTGGTTTCCACATATTCCCACGGAATGCGGCAGAAGCTGGCCATTATCGGGGCGTTGATACATGACCCGAAGCTGCTGGTGCTGGATGAGCCTTTTGTGGGGCTGGATCCGGAGGCATCCCTGATCCTGAAAGGAAAAATGCATGAACTGTGCGGGAAAGGGAGCGCCATTTTCTTCTCTACCCATGTGCTGGAAGTGGCCGAAAAACTCTGCAACCGCATTGCCGTGATTTCCCAGGGAAAACTGATGGTGGAGGGAGACACGAAAGAGCTGACCAGAGATAAGTCCCTGGAGGATGTATTCATGGAGGTGATCGGTCATGACAAGGCAGATTAGATTATTGACAAAGGTGTCATTTTTAGGCTTGTTCGGCTGGAATGAGTTTCGTTTTACAAAGGACCGCAAAAAGAAAACAAAGTACTGCCTGATGGGACTTTTATGGCTGCTTGTGATAGTCATGATGGTGGCGTATGTGTGTGCTGCCAGCTACGGGCTGGTTTTCATGGGGATGGGGCGTTTTGTGCCGGCGGTTCTGGTTATGAGTGTGTCCCTGGTGGTGTTTTTCTTTACATTATTTAAGGCGGGGCCGGTGCTTTTTGAGCGCAGGACCTATGAAAAGCAGATTTCCCTGCCCATAACCATCCGCGCCATTATCATAAGCCGTTTTTTCTCCATGTATCTTACCAATATGCTGCTGGGGATGCTTGTGATGCTGCCGGGAATGGCGGTGTACGGAATTATGGAAAGGCCGGGGCTGATCTTTTATGTTTACGGCATTGTGGCCATCTTGTTTCTGCCCCTGCTGCCCCTGACGGCAGCTTCCATACTGGGCGCGCTGATCACAGGGATCAGCAGCAGATGGAGAAGAAAAAACCTGGTTTCCATTTTGCTGTCACTGATTTTGGTATGTGTGATTCTGATGGGCAGTTTCCGCATGGGTGGAATGCAGGAAGACCAGCTTGCCGCCATGGTGCAGGAGCTTGCCCTGGTGCTGGAAAACCAGATTATGGCGGCATGGCCTCCGGCAATCTGGGTCATGGAGGCCATGGCTTATGAAAGAACGGATATGCTGCTGCTGTTTCTGGGGGTGTCTGCGGGTGTATTCGTGGTGTTTCTGGAAGTACTGAGGCATTTTTACAGTAATATCTGCAGTCTGCTGAGCTCTCACGAGACAAAGGGAAATTACCGGATGCGGCAGCTGGAAGTGAAGTCTGTCAGGAGAAGTATGCTGGAACGGGAATTAAGACACTATTTTTCGTCTACCGTGTATGTGACAAACACTGTGATGGGAGAGCTGCTGATGGTGATTCTGGCTGTGGCGGTTCTGGTGATGGGAAGCGGTTCGGTTGAGAAGATGATGGGGATCCCCGGTATTGTGGAAAGGGCCCTTCCGCTGCTGCTGGGTTTCCTGGCCGTGATGATGCCCATGACTTCCTGCTCCATTTCCATGGAAGGAAAACAATGGTGGATGATGCAGACACTGCCCATTACAAAAAGAGACCTGGTATGGGGCAAGACAGGGGCCTGCCTGCTGGTGGCATTTCCCTTTTACCTGGTTTCGGAAGTACTGTTGCTGGCAGCGCTGAAGCCGGATTTTATAAACGGCCTGTGCCTGGTGGCCGTTCCCGCGGTTTACATTGTGTTCGGCGCCAGGGCAGGGCTGGCGATAAACGAGAGACTTCCCATATTTGAATGGGATAATGAGGTCAGGGTGGTCAAACAAAGCGCGTCCACCATGGTGTCCCTGCTGGCCGGGGCGGTTGCGGCCCTGGTGCCCCTGGGAGTCCTGGTGGCGATGCCGGAGCTTCCGGCACATATAGTATACGCGGTGGTAGTATGTGTGCTGGCCGCAGGCATCTGGATCATGGAGGCAGGCGGGAAAAAGGCTGTCAGCGATATTTGAGACACTGGCATCCGGCCTGCCGGATTCCCCATACATGAGGACATCTGCATCACGGATATAGGGCAGATGTCACAGAAGATGAAAATACACAAAGGCTTTGATTTCAGTTCCCGCCAAAAGGCAGATTCCTGCTTTTTTGGCGGGAATTTTGTTGTGTAAAGATGGTAAATCAAAGTTTTCAGCCGCGGGAACTGGGTCTGGGCATTGCAAAGCCATATATGGCCTGACGCAAACCAGGTTCTGCGCAAAAACAGAAAACGATTCACTGTTTTGACAGCCGTATGATATTCTGGATTTGAATATAAATGGGGAATGTTGAAAAAAAGCGGATGAAGAGGAGGGGCAGATGTGAAGGAAACACATACATACGGCTATATGAGAGTATCGTCAAAAGATCAGAACGAGGACCGGCAGAAGATGGCACTGCGGGAAATGAATGTTCCGGAAAAGAATATTTACATGGATAAACAGTCCGGCAAGGACTTTGAACGTCCGGCATATAAACGCATGGTACAGAAGCTGGGAAACGGTGATCTGCTTTACATCCAGAGTATAGACCGGCTGGGTAGAAATTATGAGGAGATACAGAATCAGTGGCGTATTCTTACGAAAGAAAAGGGAGTCGACATCTGTGTGATTGACATGCCGCTTTTGGATACCAGGAGGGGAAAAGACCTGGTGGGCACATTTTTAAGTGATGTGGTACTGCAGGTATTGTCTTTCGTGGCAGAGAATGAGCGGACCAACATCAGGAAGCGCCAGGCGGAGGGAATCGCGGCGGCAAAAGCGAAGGGAGTCAGGTTTGGGCGTCCGGCACTGCCGTATCCTGAAAATTTTTATAAAGTGCACCATGACTGGAGAAAGAAAAGAATCACGCTTCAGCAGGCTGCAGATGCCTGCGGGATGCCGGTGGGCACATTTTACGGAAAAGCCAGAAGATTTGAAGATTCCGTTTAGATGAATGGACATAATTTGCAAAAGTGTACTTTTGCAAAATGACGATACTTCGGCCCGGAACATTCCAAAACAAAACATTTATATTGCAAAATGAAAATTTTTATGTTAAAATTCACCACAAACCAGATCCTATTCAGGATTTGCAAAAGTACACATCAAAAAAGTCCGCAATATGATAAACGGGAGCATAATGC